>JAHEIW010000179.1 GCA_024639185.1 Deltaproteobacteria bacterium
AATAAGGATAACCCTAAACTTCGTATGAGATTCAGCGCTGGCCGGAACAGTGAACAGATTGAACGTCGAACATCGAACTTCATATGAAACTTCATGAAATCCGATGTCATTTTTAAGAAGTTTCCTGCTCGATTAGCCTGGCCGTTTCAGCAACCGGCGGCTGGGCTGAACCTCTGAACCCTAAACCCTGAACCTCGAACCGCCTACTATAAAATCTGTTTCAGAAAATCCTTGGCTCTCTCACTCTTGGGATTGTTGAAGAACTCTTCGTACGTGCCCCGCTCGACGATCCGGCCGAAATCCATGAAAATAATTTCATCGGCGACTTCGCGGGCGAAGCCCATCTCATGGGTGACACAGAGCATGGTCATCCCCTCTTTGGCCAGATCGATCATAACATCCAGGACCTCTTTGATCATCTCGGGATCCAGTGCCGAAGTGGGTTCGTCAAACATCATGTAATTGGGTTCCATGGCCAAGGAGCGGGCGATGGCCACCCGTTGCTGTTGACCCCCGGAGAGATTGGCCGGATAAGACTGCGCTTTGTCTGGAATGCCGACACGCTCCAAAAGTTCCGCGGCTTTTTTTTGGGCTTTTTCTTGCGACCACTTGCGAACCTTCATGGGAGCCAGGGAAATATTTTGCATGACCGTCATGTGCGGATAAAGTTCAAATCGTTGAAATACCATGCCGATATTTTCCCTCATTTTATACAGATTTGTTTTGGGATCACTGAGAGAAACGCCGTCGACAATGATTTCTCCTTCCTGGTAGGGTTCCAATCCGTTGACGCAGCGAAGCAAGGTACTTTTACCGGAACCGCTCGGGCCGCAAATAACCATGGTTTGGCCCCCTTCGACGGTCTCGTTAATCTCGGACAATACCTTAAAATCGCCAAACCATTTGCTGACATTCTTGATTTCGATCATAGCAAACCTGTTTTTCTACCTTTTTCTTCGAAATGCCTGGAAATCTTCGATCCAATAAAACAAAAGATGAAAAATACAATGGCCACAAAGCCGTATAGCTGAATGGAGCGTACTTCCAGGTTGTCAACGATGGAGGTTCGCCGGACAAATTCCTGCAAACCGATGACAAAGGCCAGGCTGGTGTCCTGGAAAGTGACGATGGATTGGGTAATCAAACTGGGCAACATGCGCCGGAACGCGATGGGAACCAGAATGTAGCGTGCTGTCTGGGTATAAGTCATTCCGGTGGAGTAGGCCGCAGCGGATAGGTCTTTGCTGATTGATTGGTATCCGGCGCGAAAGATCTCACCAAAATAGGTGGCCTCAAAGATAATAAAAGCAATCACCGCCGAAAGAAAAGGATTCAGCGGTCGTCCGGCGATGATGGGCATCACAAAGTAAAACCAGAAAATGACGAGCAGCAGTGGCAGATTGCGGATAAAATTAACGTAGAGGGTGATCGGCCGATAAATCCATTTATTTTTGGAGATGCGCCCCAGGCCGACCAGCGCCCCCAGGGCGATGCCACCGGTTAGGGCAAAGAAGCTCAATTGCAGGGTCACTCCGAAGCCGCCCATCAAAAAGCCGATATTTCGCGCTACCGCATCAAACATGGCTACCTCCCCACCATGCCGGGTATTTTGAACCGGTTTTCAACAATGCTCATTACCCGCACTACCGTAAGACCTAAAACCAGATAGATGGCCATGGCTCCGGTGGTTGCCTCCAGACCATGGAAAGTTTCCGCGTCGATGCGATAACTCATGAAGGTCAACTCGGCCACGCCGATGGTCATGGCAACCGATGAATTCTTAAAGATGGTCAAAAACTCGGTGGTCAACGGCGGCGTGATGATCCGCAAGGCGTAAGGAATGATCACATAGCGGTACATCTGGTATTGGGTCATCCCAGTGGACAACACCGCCTGGTACTGATCGGGGCTGATCGATGCGAATCCGGCCCGCATATGTTCCGCTACCCGTGAAGCCGTATACAATCCAAGGGCAAGGACGGCCACGTAAAAGTTGAGCCCCACGATCTGGTTGATCTGACGTCCGAAGGTTTCACCGAATAGCATCGGTCCGGCGTAATACCAAAAAAAAAGCTGGACCAGGAAGGGAATATTGCGAAAAATTTCGGTATAGGCGCTGGCAAAAAAGCGCAGCCAGCGCCAGGGAGTTACGCGCAAGGTACCGATCAAAATGCCCCAAAAAAACGCAATGATCCAGCCTAGAAATCCTATTTTGATTGTCAACCAGAGGCCTTGCAACAGCCATATCCCGTATGGCTGCCGCCACAAAACCCCCCAGTCGAAATCGTATGCAAAACCCATTGCGCATCCCTCTGAATGACTATTTCTGTCTCTTTTCAGCCGTTTTGATACTCGTAACGAAAATCTTAACTAAATATTCTGTTTCTTGGTCTGTTCTCATTCAACATTCGATGTTGGGCGTTCGATGTTCAATGTTTTTTTTTGGAAATTATAACCAATAAAAAGATAATTTAAAGGTTGCTAAAACTTCTTGAAAGTCTCAGCCATGTAGTACTGGAGTGATGGGGTATTGGAGTTTTGAAAAAAGAGATGTAAATCCTTTGGTCATTACTGCAACACTCCAGTAATCCAACTTGTCGCGCCGAAGTCACACCTCAGCGTGACGAAGGGGGATACTCCTAAATTAATTGAAATGCCAGAATACCAAAATTTTAGGCAGTTCTTTTTACTTCTTCCACCATTCATCCGAGATGGGATATACCATCATTTCAAGATAAGCTTTATAGACGTCAGACATGGGGATGGGAACAAGACCTTTGGGTCCCATCCATTTTTCGTATAATTCTTGGAATTTACCAGTGTGAATGGACCAGATGATGGTGTTGTTGACAAAATCCCTGAAGTCGGAGTTGCCCTCTCTCATGATATAGGCATAGGGCTCGTAGGCGATGGCAAAGGCCACGGTCATCCATTTGTCCGGGTTCTGGTCCTTCATGCGCAATCCTTCCAGCAGACTGCGATCGGTGGAGTAAGCTTCGATTTTACCGCTCTTTAAAGCCAGCATGCCCTGCGGGTGTGTTTCGGTAACGACGATATCCTTGGGACTGAACTTGCCGTCACTGGCCAGTCTTTCAACCGCTCTGAGGTTGGTGGTCCCCCTGGCACCGCCGACCCGCTTGCCGCTTAGGTCCTCAAGGGTGCTGATACCGCTGTCTTTGGCCACCAGAAAGGTTGTTTCGGAGAAGAAAAAGGTCATGCTGAAATCGGCCTGCTCCTCGCGTTTCTGGGTATAGGTTGTCGAACCCATTTCAACGTCAATGGTACCGTTGACCACCATGGGGATGCGGGTTTTGGGCGTCACGGTAAAGGGCACGATTTCAATTGTTTTACCAAATCGCATACCCAGATATTTGGCCAGCTCATTGGCCATGTCCACCGAGAATCCGACGTGTTTGCCGACTTTGGGATCGACGAAGGCAAAGGGTATCGATCCTTCCCTGAATCCCAGTTTGATCTTACCGGTTTTCTCGATTTGATCCATGGTTTTGTCCGCCAGCACCGGGCCGGCCAGAATGGTTGCGGCCATGACAACGGCAAGTCCTATGCTCAATAATTTTTTCATCACATCCTCCTTTAACTGGTTACTGGTTTTTAACTACCCGCAAATTTTCAAAAAAAGGACCGGCTGTCAATAATTTCTTTTACCTGATAATTTTAAGGCAACTATTCCATGATCCGGACGAGCCGGTTGTATTGAAGCGTAATTCCCGCTTTATCGGAGAATTGAAAATTGAGGATTGCCAATTTAATATTCAATGGTTAAAAGATAGCGAAGACATAATCTCTTAGATACGAGCTGTTTGGGCTTTTTCAACCCAGAACGTTGAACCCTGAACCTCTCAACCTAGATGCAATTTACCATCACAGATCTCAATGACTGAAAATTATACCAACAAGCCCCCATCAAATATCGATACGGCCGAGATTGCCAAATTCGAGGCCATGGCGCCGATCTGGTGGGATAAAAATGGTGCCTTTAAAGCCCTGCACGATATTAATGTACTGAGGGTGGACTATATCGATCGGCATGCCCCGCTGGCCGGCAAACGGGTCTTAGATGTGGGTTGTGGTGGCGGGATCCTCTCCGAAGCCATGGCGGCTTTAGGGGCTGAGGTGACGGGAATCGATATGGGGGAATCACCGCTGGCGGTGGCAAAATTGCACCTGGTGGAATCCGGTCTGTCGGTGGATTATCAGCATGCCACGGCTGAAGAATTTTCGGAAATCCATCCGCACGACTTTGATGTGGTCACCTGCCTGGAGTTGCTGGAACATGTTCCCGAACCGTCTTCAGTGGTTTCGGCCTGCAGAAAATTGGTCAAGCCCGGCGGCCATGTGTTTTTCGCCACCCTTAACCGCAATCCAAAATCTTTTCTATTTGCCATCATCGCGGCCGAATATATTTTGGGTTTGGTGCGAAAAGGCACGCATCGGTACAGCAAGTTTATCAAGCCATCTGAGCTTGAGCAGTGGGCCACAACCGCCGGTTTGACGTTTCAAGACCTCACCGGACTGCATTATAACCCCTTTCTACGCAAATATTCCCTTGGCGGCAATACCCATGTCAATTACCTGATGTATTTTCGTAAGATACGTTAGATAATACTTAATTGTTGTTCGAAATTTAAGGAATTCGCTGTAAAATACTATCATTCAAGGGTTTAATCGAATCAAATGTTCGCAATAACCTGCTGTAGCTCCTTTTTATAGCGCTGAGCTCCATCAATTTGCGTAAGCATCTGCAAGACGCGACTTTTTTCTCTAGTTGAAACTATCTTACTTATCCGGCGTTGTTTTTCTGCAATCGCGCGAACATGGCTGTCAAAGGGACCTTTGTTCAAAAGGATGTAAGCACAATAAACCCAGTGAACATGGGCGATAACCGAATCAAACCATTTGGTCGCAACATCCTCAAAGCCCAAAAACATTTTTATTTCTTTGTGGAAAATTTCAATAGCCCATCTCATGCGATATCCAATGACGATCTGCCGGGCAGTTGCTTTTAGATCACTACAGGCCAAGTACTTTTTTCGACCACGAGGTCTTTTTTTAAATTCTGAGCAAATCAAAAGGACACATCCAACATAACGCAGATAACCTTTGATTAGTCTGGTGCGAAATTCCATTCGCTTTTTTTTAGATCGATTCACTAATATTCGAATCGTCTGCCAGCCGACCTTACGGTGATCTTTAAAAAACTGAGCCACTTTAGACCATCCCTTGGATTTCGGTGTGCAAAGGAAACTGTTTTGGGATTTCACGCTGCGGCCTTTGTTCAAAGCGATGATAAAGTGCCATTTTTTGTTTCGGATTGCATTTTCGATTTTGCGGTCATCATAGCCACTGTCGGCCAAAACAACTACATGCTCGGGACGATGTTCGCCAATGTAATCAAACAGGTTTAAATTATTGATGTATTCAACAACTAAAGTGTTTTCGGTTTTGTACTGGATGCGATGTTTTCGGCAATAGCTTTTGGAATAAAATGGTATCGGCGCCAGAGGTATGAGCTTATCATTAATCAACAAAACGATATTGGTCCACTGATGGCCGATTTGAAATCCCTTACCATGGTTAAAACGTTTGACATTATCACTATGAAGGCTAAAACGATGCTGGATAGTACTGTCTATTAAAATGGCGACCTGCCACGGCAGCCGACCGGCTGATAGGAATTTAATCGCCGATGAAAACTGCCGAGCCTGCTTTTTCGATAATTGGTCTAATTGATAAACCGCCACATTCGGGTGATTTTTCAACAAGCGGCTAAATTGACTTGTTTGAAGCCCAGAAAAACTTGCCGCGGCTGTAAGCGAATGCTTGCGAACCGAGATCATTAAAAAGATCAGATACCATATGCATACAGCCCTGAGTCGATTATTGACAGCAATTTGATTGCTCACCCAGCCTTTCAGTTTGGTAAAATTCATCATCGCCTCCGCGTTGTTGAGGTTAAAAACCCATTGAGACGATGATATTGTATAAAGGATTTCTCACAGAGTCCAGAAGATTCTGATATTAATGGCAATTTTTTTATTGTCAAGGAGACTAAGGTTTAGTATGGGTTTATTTAGACCTCCCTGTTGATCCAAAACAGACGTTGGCATCAACAAGCCAGCGTTCGGAGATCGAAGCGTGGATACGCTGCAGGGAGGTCATCTCCTTATCGCCCGTTTTATCGGCTTTTACAAACGGCATTACCCGTAAAACCCCGCTGGGCTTAGACTTCATTTGAATATACTTCTTTTTGGAGCAAGGTTTAAG
>JAHEIW010000180.1 GCA_024639185.1 Deltaproteobacteria bacterium
CCGGTAATTTCGATACGGTCAAAGCAGATGCTTTAGCGCAGATCGAGGCCGGTGCGGCCATATTGGATGTCAATGCCGGTGTGCCGGGGGCAGATGAACCGGCATTGCTGGTGCAAATGATTGACGTTTTGACTGAACTGACCGATGTGCCGCTTTGCATTGACACGGCCAATGTCAAAGCCTTGGAAGCTGCGCTCAAGGTCTATTCGGGCAAGGCGTTGGTCAACTCAGTCAACGGTGAAGAGGAAAGACTGGAGACGGTTTTGCCATTGATCAAGCAGCACAATGCAGCCGTCATCGGATTATCGATGGACGATGAAGGCATTCCCAAAACGATCGAGAAGCGCATCGAGATTACTGAAAAAATCATCGATCGTGCTGGCAAAATAGGTATCGGCCTTGATGACATAATCATCGATCCGCTGGCGATGTCGATCGGCGCAGATGATCAGGCCGGCAACATGGCCCTGGATGCGGTCGAAGCGATTGTTAACCGCTTTGGAGTGAACATCACCATGGGCTGCAGTAACGTTTCATTTGGCGTACCGGACCGCGAGTTAATCAACGGGACGTTTTTGGCGATGGCGATTCGCTGCGGGTTGACCTGCCCGATTACCAATCCGCTTTTTGAAGAGGTGGTAACCTCGATTTTAGCGGCCGATCTGTGTATGGGGCGCGATGAGTTCGCCGGTAACTGGATTGGGGGCTATCGCAAGCGACAAAAAGCAGCCAAAAAATAAGCACAATAAGGAGACACACAGACGATGATTGAAAAGATTCAATTTTATACGGCCGGATGTCCGCGGTCACAGATTTCAGAGAAGAATCTAAAAAAAGCAATGGGCAAATTGGGCCTTGAATTTGAGGTGGAAAGCATCGATGATCCCAAAGTTCATGAGGCCCATGGCGTATCGGCATTTCCAGCCTTGAAGATCAACGGTGATATTAAATCTGAAGGTAAATTTATCACGGTTGACCAGTGTGAAGAAATTTTGGATGAATACACAAAATAAAACCAGCCCGATAAGCCCTGAAGAGGCATGCAAGCGGGTCGTTGAACTTTTTAACAAAGGAACCAACTGAGATAAAGCTGTTCTGCAGGGTTTGCAGGAAGCGTTGGGGTCATCTGAGGGAAAGTGGGATTTTGGATCATTTTATTCAGAAAATCCGGATAGCGATACGTTTCTTTGCAAAGTGCTGGTGGCCGGAGCCGTGACCATATATCTGGATATCATCTCACGCATCGATATCCAACAAAAACCGGATGAACCGGAGGATTACGCTCAACGGGTAAACCAGATCTTTAATATTTTTCTGGAAGAATGCAGCGGAGATAAGTGTACGGATCCGGCTGCCTTTGATCCATTTAAAAATGATCCGGCACTGCAAGAAACTAAAGTCGATGAATCACTTAAACAGGAATATAAGAATAGAGTTCAACAGCTCTCAGCTGATTTCAAAAAACGATTTAAGGTTTTCGATTGCCAGGAGATCCTGGGATTCGATCCTTTTCGCTATGCTGAGTATAATGAAGCCATGCAAGCATTTATTGAAGAAGGCAAGTGGCAATCCAAATGCAATGAGTGCATTCAATTTATAGTTAAAAAGATCAGTAGGAAAAGATAATCACGTAATTTAATAACGCATAAACGGGCTCAAAAAATGGTGGATTTTTAAAAAAGTCATGTATGCCGGAGCCAAAAAAAGAAAGGAGGTGATAGCCGGGTTATCGATGTAATTGAGATACAACATAACCATTAAAAGCAAACCTTTTAGAGGGGGACTACCAATGAAAATAAAAAGCATCGTTATTTTATTTATTGTAGCTCTTTTTCTTATTCCTTCAGTTCCTGCCTTTGCGGCCGGTAAGTTGCTCGAAACAGACGTTCTCTCCATGGAAAAAATGAAAATCGTCTGGGGGTATTGTCCGTACGGCATGTTGGAAACATCGGTCATGAAGGAAAAACAGTTTTACAAAAAATACCTCCCCAATGTTGAAGTCGATTGGTTTTTCGGACTGTGGAGTGTGCATCTGATTAACAATTGGATTGCTGGAAAGCTTGAAATTGCCTACCTGGGGAACATGCCCGCTGTCATGCTCCAATCCAAGATAAAAAACACAAAATGGGTTGGGGTTGCCGTCTATCCGCACGGAGACGTCGGTGCCGTCTTCGTACCCAAGGATTCAAAAATTAAAAGCGTAAAAGAATTGGATGGTGCGACCGTCGCCACCGGTGTGGGTTCCTCCCATCACCGTATCCTGGAAGAAATTGCCAAACAGGAAAATATCAAATTTAATATTGTCAGCCAGAATCCGGAAGTGGCTGTCGGCAATCTGGAAGCCGGCAAGCTGGACGCATTTTGCTATTGGCCGCCTTACATCGAGCTTGTCCGCGAAAAAGAGGTCGGAAAATGCCTGGAGCCTTGCAACGCCAATAAATATGAACCCTACGTCAATGCAATTTGGCCGCTGCTTGTCAGCGAACGGTTTGCCAAGGCACATCCGGATATTGTCAAAGGACTCGTCAAAGCTGACAATGACCTGCACGACTTCATGAAAAACAATCCAGATGAGGCCGCCGAAATCGTTTTTAATCAACTGGAAAGAAAGATACCGATCGAATCATTGAAACGTTCTTTGGCCCGGTACAAATATTCTAATGAGCTGACCCAAGAACACATTGAAGTTATGCAGCGCGATATTGACTTCCTGTATGAAAAGAAGTTTCTCAAAAAACATTTCAAGGCCGCTGATTGGGCTGACAGCAGTTTTTATAAATAAAGCGTTGTATAATAAACATCATCCAGCCTGAATGCCCGCAAAGGAAGGATGCGCATAGCATCCTTCCCGCGGATGATATCAGGGTACCTTTGTAGACCTATTACTGCACCTGTTTTAAAAGGAAACCGCTATGTCCAATGCAAATGAAGAAGCCCTGGATTTTGTTTGGCAACCGCCGACGATAAAATCTAAAATTTTTAGCCAAACGACAATCCTGGGCGCGATATCCATACTGCTGGTGTTTGTATCCTGGGGCCTGCTGGTTCATTTTGAGGTCTACCGTTTTGTGCTGTTTCCAAGCCCGGCCGAAGTACTGGAAGAAGGGATCGCCTGGGTCAGCACCCATGTTTTCTGGATGGACGCGGGAGCAACCACCCTGCGGGTCCTCGGCGGTGTGCTGGCCGCCTATATTATTGCCATTCCGCTGGGGCTGATGATTGGCTGGAAGAAAATATTTTCCGATTTAACCTTCCCAACATTGGAGCTTCTGCGCCCGATTCCGGCGCCCGCTTATCTGCCCCTGGCCATTTTGCTTTTGCCCTGGCAGGAAGCGAGTGTGGCCTTTATTCCCTTCATCGATGCCTTTTTCCCGGTTTTGTTAAACACAATCGTGGGCGTAAAAATGATCGACCGTGATTATTTCAGAGCGGCACGCTGTCTGGGCTCTTCCCCCAAGCAGATATTCTGGCACGTCGTGTTGCCCGGAGCCTTGCCGTCCATTTCGTCGGGATGCGCCATCGGCATGGGTATCGGTTGGATGGGAGCCGTTGTGGGAGAGATGATTACCGGAAAATGGGGCCTGGGTTACCGTATCTGGGAAGCCTATATCCTGATCCAATATCCGCTGATTGTAAACGGAATGATCGCCATCGGAATTCTGGGTTTTGGATCTTCGGTCCTGATTCGATATTTAACCGTTCGTCTGATCCCGTGGAGACGTGCCATCACCGACTCTCTGGAAGAATCCATTACTAAGTAGAGAGGAGAACATTGTGTCTGATCACACAGCCACTGTTGAATCACATTTTTGGCGCCAAATTTCTCGAACATTCGTCAATTGGAGTCTTTTTAGACAAATCATGTCTTTTGTTTTGTTCCTGGTCCTCTGGAGCATCATTGTCGTTGCCGTGGACTATTTTCAGCAGATCCCCACGCCCAAGGCCGTCTTCATGGCTTTGTTCGAATTGCCGTTCAGTGTTGTATTCATTAATATGCTTAAAAGCTTTATACGAGTTTTGGCCGGATTTTTTCTGGGTATTTTACTCGGCTTTCCCATCGGTGTGGCCATCGGATATTCGAAGGTTGCAAAAAGTCTTATCTTCCCGGCCTTTGAAATGGTACGCCCGATACCGCCAATTGCCTGGATACCGGCGACCGTGTTGTTCTTTGTTCATATTGAGTCTCAGATTATCTTTTTGACTTTTTACGGGGCCTTCTTCCCCGTTGTCTATAACACCATGGGGGGCATTTCCGAAGTCGACATCCGTTTGCCCCGGGCGGCCATGTCATTCGGTCTCAACAAAAGACAAATGTTGTGGAAAGTGATTTTGCCCGCGGCGATGCCCCAGATTTTCACCGGGATGAAACTGGCCATGGGAATTACCTGGATTCTGGTCGTAGCGGCGGAAATGATGGCCAACAAAGGGGGCATGGGTTACTACGTCTGGTACAATCATACCGTAATGGACTACCCGCACGTCGTTTTAGGCATGGGTATCATTGGGTTGTGCGGGGCAATTTGCTCCATTGGCATCGCCTGGATCGGCAACTACTTCACCCGGTGGCAACGGATCTTTTAGGAGGCAATGCGCATGTCAACCAGCAATCAGGCAAGCGAGGTCATCTTTAACAATGTGGGCAAGATGGCAATTTTCAAAAAAAATCAGACTGTTATCCTGAAGAATTGTTCCTTTACGGTGGAGCCCGGGAAATTAACCGTCCTGATTGGTCCATCCGGCTGTGGTAAAACAACGATCATTAATTTGATTGCCGGTTATGAAAGGCCTGATCTTGGCAGCGTTAAAATGGATGGTCAACCGATTAGCGGCCCGAACTGGGAACGTTTGGTCGTTTTTCAGGAAACAGCCCTCTATCCCTGGCTGTCCTGTTATGAAAATGTGATGTTCGGTCCGCTTTCACGCAAGGTTATGGCCAAAGAAAAGGCCCATGAAGAAACCTTGAAGCTTTTAGCAAAGGTGGGCCTGGAGGATTTTCGCGATAAATACCCCAGCCAGTTGAGCGGCGGCATGCAGCGCCGAGCCGAGTTGGCACGCGCCCTCATAAATCAGCCCAAGGTCATGCTGATGGATGAGCCTTTCAGAGGATTGGATGCCATGACACGCCAGCTCATGCAGGAGTATTATCTAAAACTTTTTGAAGAAACCCATGCCAGCCATGTATTTGTTACTTCCGAACTCGATGAGGCCATCATCCTGGCAGACAACCTGTTGATTATGACCAACAAACCGTCCAAAATACAAAAAACAATCGAAGTCGATTTGCCGCGTCCCCGCGAGTGGAGTATGGTGACTTCGAAAAGATACCTGGAGATCAAAGCTGAAGCTTTAGAGCTTTTGCATGAGGAGGCCGTCAAAGCGTCAACAACCAGCGGTAAGGTGGATGTTGATCTTTCCGGATTATTGCAAACAGCCGATTCGGATTAATCCGATGAAAAAGTGAGGGAACCTGTGGAAAGCAAACCGGATGGAAAAAGAGAGGGCAGAATTCTCATTGAACATGTCGAAAAAGTGTACGACCCTGAAGGTGTCAATGTACATGCTTGC
The DNA here is from genome assembly GCA_024639185.1 of Deltaproteobacteria bacterium. Classification (GTDB taxonomy): domain Bacteria; phylum Desulfobacterota; class Desulfobacteria; order Desulfobacterales; family JAHEIW01; genus JAHEIW01. The sequence continues at coordinate 5,566 of JAHEIW010000180.1, forward strand.
CGGGACTGCAATGCCGATATTCAACCCGGCGAATTTGCCATGGTTGTCGGGCCGTCCGGATGCGGCAAGACGACCCTGTTGAATGCCATCGCTGGGTTTGATAATGCCACCGGCGGTGCCATTTATCTGGATGAAGAAAAGATTGCGGCGCCGGATATCGTTCAATCTCCGGGTGCGGATCGAATGGTGGTTTTTCAGGGTGGTGCCCTCTTCCCCTGGAAAACAGTTATGGGCAATATCACCTATGGACCCGTCATGCAGGGAAAAATGCAGCTTAAAGAAGCTGTCAGCGAGGCACGGGTATTGATGGATCGCCTGGGACTTAGTCGGGAGATCGAACGCTTATATCCGGACAATCTATCCTCCGGCATGAAACGCCAGGTAGAAATTATCCGGGCGCTCATCAATGATCCGAAAGTGTTACTGCTGGATGAGCCCTTCCGCGCGCTCGACAATATGTCCAAAGGACTGATGCACGAATATCTCCTCTCTGTTTTCGAGTTAACCCAAAAAACCATTTTTTTTATTACACATGACTTGGATGAAGCTGTTTTTTTAGCGGATAGAATCTTTGTCATGACCACCCGCCCGGGGACTTTCAAAGCGGTCATTGAGGTTGATATTCCCAGACCACGAAATTTCAGGGTGCTTGCAACTAAACGGTTTGTAGAAATAAGAGAACACGTCAAAGCTGAGGTTGAAGAAGAATC
>JAHEIW010000010.1:0-60032 GCA_024639185.1 Deltaproteobacteria bacterium
CGCCGGAAAACTGCCAGAAATCGGAGCCGGAATGGGAAAGGCCATCCGAAATTTCAAAGGTGAGTCAGACGAGGAAGAAAAAAAAGATCCTGAGAAGATTGAAGAGGAAAAAAAAGAATAATTCCCTGAATTATTTAAACGCTTGATTTCCCCTCCGCACAGCGCCCCAGATGGTTATACGCTACCCTGCATTTCGTTGGACCCCGCATCGGCAAACGCTGTTTCTGCTATGATTGTTTCTCATTTAGCCGCGCCTATTTATCGTTAAGCGCGGATTTGAGCCGGCGGGTTAAAATGGGAATGACATCAAAAAGATCTCCCACAATTCCATAGTCACAATTTTGCATCATGGCAGCCTGCGGATCCGTGTTGATGGCCACAATCACCTGCGCCGTTTTCATACCGGCAAAATGCTGGACCGAACCCGAGATCCCACAGGCAATGTAAAGATTTGGGCTCACCGTGGTACCGGTTTGTCCGACCTGCATGGAATGGGGAACCCAGCCGGCATCCACAGCCACACGTGAGGCCCCGACCGCCGCTCCCAAAACTTGCGCACATTCATACAGTATACGGAAATTGCCAGCGTTCTGCATGGCACGACCGCCGGCAATAATAATGGGTGCCTCCGCGAGATCTATGGCGTCGCCGGCATCCTCCTTAACGGCTTCAACTGTCAGGGATTCCTCTGAGATTTTGGTTTTAAATGACAGAACCTCGGCCGTGACCGGTGATGGTTGTGGGTCAATCACATTGGGGCGGATACCGAACAGATAATGGGTTCCACCCAGCTTGAAGGTCGCTATGGTTTTTCCTGAAAATTGCGACTTTTCCGCTGTCAGGGTTCTAAGGTCGACACCTATACAGTCCAGCAGGAGCGGTGCATCCAGCAGGGCCGCAATCCGGGGAAACACGTCTTTGGTCTGGAAAGATGTCAGACCGAACAGGGTATCGATTTCAAAGTAATCCAACGCATCGACCATCGCCCGCGCCCAGCAATCCGGGTTCCAGTTCAGCAGCCCCTCATCTGATTGAATATCAACAATCTTGTGAATGCCAAAAGCCTGCAATTCATCTTTGTAAGCAGCACTTTTGCCGTCAAAGACCAAACCGTAGAGTTTGTGCTCAGGTCCCCGCGCGGCTGTAATAACGCCATTTAACGCCGGCTTGATGCCGTCTGCTGTGGTTTCTATCAGGATTCCGATATGAGTCATCATATTCAATTTTCGCCGGCACGCCAATTAGATAACCCTGGTCTCCTCCTTTAAAAGCCGGATGAGCTCCGTCACGGCCGCCTCGGGTGGCCCTTCAATAATTTTGGCGTGGCGTTGATCAACAGCCGGGCGCAGTTTATCAATTTGTATACTGCCGGCAGCTGTCGGCAGATTCAGGCGGTCAAGGTCAATGGTTTGAATCGGTTTTTTGCGGGCCTTCATGATATCCGGAAGGGTGGGATATCGAGGCTGATTCAAGGCTTTGCCCGCCCCAACAATACACGGCAGCGGCATACGGATGACCGCCATTTCACCGGCATTCATTTTGGATTCAACGGTTACCCGTCGGTCTTCCAGCTTGAAAGACACGACATTGCTGGCCACAGGGAAGTTGAATGCAACCCCCAGCCGAAAAGGGGTTTGAAAACCTTCGCTGTCGATGGATTCGTTGCCGGCAAAAATGATATCCGGTTTCCCATCCCTTTCGATAGCGGCTTTTATTGCACGGGCGGTCACCAGGCTGTCGGGATTGCGCTCGCAGCGGATCAGGATCCCCCGGTCCGCCCCCATGGCCAGAGCCGATCGCAATGTGGCTTCAGCTGACGCCTTGCCAACGGTGACAGCAATGATCTCTGCATCGGTGATGTGTCTTTTCAGCCCGCTGGCAGCTTCAATGGCATTTTCATCATATGGGTTGATGATAAACGTAACCTTTTCATCAATGCGGTTGTTGTCGATGATGGTAATCTTGGCTGCGGTATCCGGGACATGTTTGATGCACACATAGACGTTCATATGCTTCAGCTCTAACTCTAATTTGGGCGATTCCCCGGTTGGAGTGGCGATTGGTTAGGTCAAGAATCAATTATCAGAAGACAGAAGACAGAGATCAGAGGACAGAAAATGGAAAACAGAGATCCGAAGTCATATAGGCTGAATCATTTTTCATTTTTTAAATCTACCATCTGTTATCTGACTTCTGTCCTCTGTATTTTCCTGACACCTGCCTGCCCGCCATAGCCTTTGTGGCGAAGGCGGGACACCCGAAACATATTAAAAGAAGGCTTGAAACGTTTAAGGCAACGAATAAGCGTTGTGGCTTAATGAAAGTTTTTAGCCATTAACTGAGAAGCTGCTATCCGGATTGATCTCGCGGTTGCGGGAGAAAAATCCGACATCGATGGGCCGCTTGATATGACGCAAGGTAAACTGAAAGGGTTCTTTGTCGTGATCGAGTCCCTTTTCACAGGCATCAATGAGTTCCGCCATCATGGCGCCGACCACCGGCGCATTTTTGTACTGGTTGCCGCTGGTGCCAATGGCCATATAAAAGCCTTTCATATCCGACTTGTCGTAGATCGGAATCCAATCGTCGGAGCAATCATAAAGATCGCAAACACCCCGGGGCTGGTTGGGTATCTGCATGCTGGGCACCCGTTTGGCGCAGCGGTAGGTTTGCGCTTTCCACTGGGCTTCACTCAGCTGGTTGTTTCTTCCCGGCTCGCCTTTACCGGCGTAAAAGTCATCCGGATCGATCCATTCCTGGGGATCGCATTCCGGGTCCTCACTGCCGATCAGAAACATGTTGCCGACCTCCGGGCGATAATAACAGCCGATATCACCATCGGATGTATGGTACCCAGCATTCAGATAGTCATAGCCTTCCGGAGACGGGCAGTGCATCACCTCGTGCCGCAAGGCCTTGGTTTTGATGTTGCAGGCTTCATAGACCCCCTCGGCCATCTGGTTGATTTTGTAGGAATGCGGTCCGGCAGCGTTGACAACCACCGGTGCGTCGATCTCGGTGCCGTCTTTTAAGGTCACACCGAGCACCCGGTTGTCCTGGCTTCTGATGGCAACCACCTCGGCGTTGAAGATGAATTCAGCGCCCTTGGCTTCGGCAGCCCGCATGATATTGTGGGTCGACAGGGCCGGGTCATTGACGTAACCGCCTTCCGGGCAAAAAAGCGCGCCCCCGAGCATTTTGCTGGGCTCATCAAAAAATTTCGGATCTTCGGGTCGCCGCACCGGCCAGTGCTCATGTAAATCGTAGACGGGTACCATTTCGTTGACCTTCTCGTTGCTCCACTCTTCATAAGCGACACCAACGGCATCGTAGTGTCTCTGGACTTTGCGCCAGTCATGCCCCTGGGATTTGAGCAGAATCGAACCGGTATTCATGTATTTGGACAGACCTTTTTCATCATCGACATGATCCAGGTAATCCTCCCACTCGAGCCAGTATTTAAAGCCCTCATAGGCCATGGCCACGCCATCCTCGGTGGAATAATGGGCCCTGACGATGGCGCAGGAAGCAGCGGTGGAGCCTTCACCCGCATCGGGCAGTTTGTCGATATTGAGGGTTTTATACCCCATTTTGGTCAGCTCATAAGCGATGGGGCTCCCGATGATGCCCGCCCCGATAATGATTGCATCATATTTTTTTGCCATGATTAAACCTCCCTGGTTCTTATAGTGTCATGTCCTAAAATAAATTATAAAAATGGCGCAGTAAATTTACGTTCAACTGAGTTCACGAATTAAATAAATTCCAAACAATGTTTGGGTCATTTGTCATATCACAACCCGGGCGCAAAAAACAGCCATTCACATTTTGACAAAGGCGGGCTTGCAGATTTTTTTCAAATCCCAGGCTTTTATTTTAAATGATTTGTCGTGCACGCCAGGGTTGAAATAAATGAAATCTTTTTGGGTCAGATCCGGATCCATGTAGATCGGAATAGACGTCAGATGGCCAAAGGGCGGCACGCACCCGACTTCACAGCCCACCGCTCCACTGACCTCTTCCGGTTTGGCAAAAGAAACCTTTTTGGTCTTGGCACCGGCAGCGGCCTTTTTCCAGTCCACCTTTTTGTTGCCCGGCAGGACCAGAACAATCATTCGGCCCTCTTTGGTTTTCAGCACCAGCGATTTAACGGTCTCAGCCTCGCTGACGCCCAGGGCCTCGGCCATGGCCGGGTTGGTGTAAACCGGTTCGTGCTCGACAACTTCATATCCGATTTTTGCCTGCTCCAGAGCGGCAATAATTTTCTCTTCCAATGTCATGATTCTTAGCTCCCCACTACAGGTTTAGGCCGAAAGCGCTTCGATCCAGCGCAAAAACGTATTTTCACCGGCCGGGCGCAGCCCGAATTCATCCCCGGCTGCCAGAATCGCATGGCCCATATCCCGGCCATAACCACGCGAACAGGTCAGCAGAATGCCGCCGCTGCCAGTGGTGCGTTCCAGCGTGACGATCTGACAGGGCACGTGCGAAAAAGGGCCCTGGTAAAGAAATGGAACCGTTTTGGCGGGATCTTTGAAATCGAGGGCCGTTAATTTTTCGGCAATTGCAAAGATGTTTCGGCCAATCAGCGCCAAAAACAGGGTCGCATCGGTGGTTTCCGTACAGGCCGCATCTGCCGGCAATTCTGGAGGCGCACCGGCAAGATGCCAGATCGATGCCTGGGTCCGGTTCATGCGGTTTATGAGAACGCCGTTATCGAATGCACAGTGCCCGGGCGCATCCGGAATAAGGGCACCCGCCGGCTGGACGTTTGCCAGATCCGAATCCTGCAAATCCCAGCGCGAGCGGTGACTTAGATCGATCACCCAGGGCCCGTCGTTTTCGGCTTCATATTCCTGCACTACGGTCCAGTAATCGCGGACTTCAGTTTTTAACGGAGTCTCTGAAAACGTTAGTGGAGAACGTCGCTTAATTTCAACAGTCATTTTTGCCTCACATCTTTAGCTGCTTACCTTCAGGGTCGTAAAAGGGGGTGGGCACCACTGTTGCGTGAAGGTGCTGACCATTGCATTCATCTTCATAGATTTGCAAGCGCGTGCCTTCGGCAGCCAGGGGTGCATCCACCAGCGCCAGACCGACCGGTTCTTTCAAAGTAAAGCTGTGGCGCGCAATACACACATGTCCTCTGATGCGACTGTCCACGATGAGGGATCCATCTTTGGGGGTGCGGGAGGGGTCTTCCATTTTAAATCCCACCAGCTTAAGCCGGTCTTCCTGGTTCTCGGTTTGTTTCAATGCCACGGCCCCCACGGTCTTGGCATCTGATTTGTTACGGTCCCACAGAAACCCCAGCCCGACATCGTGCAGGGTGGTTCGCTGCTCGGATTCGGAGCCGATGATCAGATGGGCTTTTTCCATGCGCAGCACATTCTGGGCCTCCAGACCGAAATGACGGATCCCGAACGCTTTGCCGGCGTCGAGTAAAATATCCCACAGTGTCTGCATGTAAGATGAGGGCACATGCAGTTCAAAGGACAGCTCACCCACAAAGCCCAGGCGCATGGACCTTACCGGTATGGTATCTTGAATCATAAATTCACGATACCCGGCATACGGAAAAGCGGCGTCGGAGACATCCGCGTCGGTCACTTTTCCGAGCACCTTGCGCGCGTTGGGCCCGGCCATGTTGATCACCCCGAAGGCGTCGGTCAGATTGACCATGTGAAAGCGCCAGCCGTCATAGCGGGTGTGATATCGCAACCATTCCACCGTCGCGCCGGCCCGGGCGGTGGAGGTTGTAAAATAATAATCGTTTTCGGCTTTTTTGACCACGACACCGTCATCGATGATGCAGCCGTCATCGTTGCACATGGCCGAATATCTGACTTTTCCGTCGGCGATTTTGGACATGTCGCTCACGTAAACCCGCTGCAGGGCCTTGAGGGCATCGGGCCCCCAGAGCCTGAATTTGCCCAGAGTGGAAGCATCCAGCAGACCCACATTCTGGCGCACGTTTTCGATTTCCTCACGACAGCTGAGGTCTTCTGAAAAATAGCGTGCCCGCTCCCAGACCCCGATCCGCCGGATGATGCCGCCGGCGTTTTTCTGGGATTCATGCACCGGCGTGCGCTTGCACATATCGTGGTTGCTGCCGGCATAGGTGGCAATAAAGGTCCCCACCAGGGGCGCGCGCATGGTCGTCGGCATGGCCGTGGCCTGGGTATCGCCATGATATTGCGCCACAAACAACGGCAGGTTGTGTCCGGGAATACCCGCCTGTCCCGGTCCGGTACCCGCGGCCGTAAAACGCTTGATGAGCTCGGTGGCATCAAAGCCCATTTCAAGCGCCTGTTTGACGTTTTTAATGGTCGTATCTTCATCAAAGCAGATAAAGGTTTTGCGGCCCTGCACCGGTGCGGTCACCAATTTGCAGCCCTGGTCAGGACCCGGTAGCTGGTTGAGTTGCGCGCGCGCTTCCTGCAGCCGGCCCTCAACCGATTTGCCGCAATCGGCGGCCGCTATGACACCGGCCAGCTGTCCCGAGGCTTCAATCGATGCCGGGGAATTGAGCCCCAGCATGCGACCGGCGACCTGTACCTTATCCGGCAGCTGTTTAGGTATAAAGAAGCCGGTGTAGGGCTCATAGGCCAGTTTTGCCTGGGCCAGCGATAGGGGTCCGGTCAGGGGTGTCATACCGGCGGAGGCCACTAAAAGATCGCAGGCAAACTCCTTGGTAAGGGTTCCCGTTTTGGTGGCCAGCGTAACTTTGTTGAGCGTTTTGCTGCCCTGGGCACGGGTGGCCACCCAGCCCCTCAGAAAGGGGATATCGCGTTCCTTGAGCGCTGCAAGCAGGACGGGATCCTGCCCATCCTCGCGGATATCGGCCACGCATGCAACCGCTAGACCCAGATCAGACAAATCCACTGCCGCTTCCAATCCCAGGTCATGCCCGATGCTGAAAACCGCCTGCTTGCCGGGAAGCAGACCGTAAGTATGTGCCAGCCGTTGAGCACAGCCAATCTGCATCACACCGGGGCGCTCGTTGTTGTCAAAAAGCAGCGGGCGCTCGATGCAGCCGCTGGCCACCACCACGCTGGTGGCACGGATTTCAAGGTAACGCTCTTCAAAAGAATCGCCATCACGTCCTTTCTGAAAGGCGGTCACCAGATTGTTATTATAGACACCCACCACAGTGGTGTGCGTAAATACGCGTACACTGGCGTTTTGCTCAACCTGCTGGGCCATCTGCCGCGCGCTTTGTGCCAGAGAGGTGCCGTTGCCATTGTCTGCCGTGCGGTAGTCAAAAAAACCACCCAGCCACGGTCGTATTTCCAGCAGGATCACCCGCAGTCCCTGTTCGGCAGCCGCCAGGGCCGCCGACATTCCCGCCGGTCCCCCGCCGATGACACACACATCGGCTGTGGGATAGATCTCATCATAGCGACCGGGCATTTGAAAGTCGGGTGATATTTTGCCCAGGCCGGCAGCCTTGCGCACCTGTTTGAGTGCAATCGGCCAGATGCGGGCCGGCTTGTGCATGCTGCGGTAATAAAAGCCCGCCGGCATGGCCCAATCCAAATTGTCCATGAACCCTTTCATATCCCATTCAGGCGAGCCCGAGATATTTTGGGGTTCAAGCTGCATACCGTCTGCCAGCAGCGTGGTCTCCGTGCAGACATTGGGGATCCCGTTGACCTGCATGCAGGTGTTGCTGCTTTCACCATCCAGGCTGTACAGCCCGCGCGGGCGATGATATTTCAGACTGCGCGAGAAGATGCGGATGCCGTTGGCGTAAAGGGCCGATGCCAGCGTATCTCCACTCAACCCCTTGAGCTTTTTTTTGCGGTACTCAAACCGCAGGGTTTTTTCTGGATGAATTCGCAGGGTGGGCAGGTTTTCCAGCCTTTTCATGATTGCGCCTCCGGTGTGTCCACCTCAAGGTTACAGGTTGTATTACGGTGAGTGGTAAACCACACACCACAGCCATCTTTATGGCACCACCATTCTTTTTGGATGCCGGCCACGCATTTGTTCATGTGCACATATTCGCACCAGGCCTGCGGGGTCAGATCCGCTTCATCGGGCCGGGGCCCTTTTTCTTCGCCGCCATAGCGGAATTCATATCCGTTGCGTTTGCCGCACACGGGACAGGTCAGGGTTAATGCCATCTTGTTATCTCCTTAGGTGAGCTAAAGTGGCAAGTGCCTAAAGTGGTGGAGTCGCTGCGCTCTATCTTTTATGAAAAGGGCAGAATTCCTTAACTTTAGGCATTTTAAGCACTTGTGTAAAATTTCTGTGACTAAGAAAAATGATCTCATCCATTTTCATGCAAATTTCAGGTATTAGTTGTCTGGGGTATAGTTCACCAACGCTGCCGTCTCCCCCATCAGCCGGTTCTGTTCAAATCGGCTCAGGTTAAAAGGTTTCAACATTTCGGGGCAATTCCCACTGGAAATGAATTGCGCCATATATTTACCGGTGGCAGCACAGGACTTGAAACCGAAATATCCCCAGCCACAATCCATGTAATAACCTTCGATCAGGTTGTTGCCATCCATGATCGGCGCCATGTCCGGCGTCATGTCCGCCAGACCGCCCCAGTGACGCATAAACTTGACCCCTCGCAAACAGGGCAGCATCTCCGAAAGGGCTTCGGCCTGATGCTTGATGTAATAAGCAGTAGTCTGGGTGGTGTAATTGGGCCAGGCGTCCATGTGGGCGCCGGTGGCAATTTCACCTTTTAAGGTCTGATTGGCATAAGCGTGATAGGTGCCGGATGAAACCACATGGTCTAAAATCGGCTTCAGCGGCTGGGTGACCATGGCCTGAATGGTCAGAACACTGATCGGCAGCTTGATGCCCAGCATCTGATAGGACAGCGCCGCGGAATATCCCCCGGCGGCATTTAACACCCGTGGCGTTTTGATCCGGCCCTTGTCGGTTTCAACGGAAACGATTTTACCGTTTTCAACGCCGATGCCGGTCACTTCAGTTTGCTGGTGAAGATGAACGCCGTGTTTGGCAGCCCCTTTTGCCAGCCCCCACACGATGGCATCGTGGCGTAATATGCCGCCCGGCGGATGATACATGGCGCCGAAAATCGGATAGGTGATGTCCTTTGAGATATTCAGGGCCGGTACCAGCTCCTTGCACTGTTTGGCATCGATCAGATGGCTTTCAACCCCGTGAAACTGGGCGGTGGCCACATTCATGCGGGCCGTATTCATGGCGGCTTCGCTGTGCATCAGGTTCAGATTGCCGCAGTTAAAAAACATCAAATTGTAATCGAGCTCTTTGGTGAGGATGGGCCATAGTTCGAGGGCTTCTTTGTACAGCGGAACATTTTGCTGGGTCCGCTGGTTGGCGCGCACAATGGCTGTATTGCGCCCGGAGCCGCCAAAACCCAGAAAGCGCTTTTCAATGACAGCCACATTCTTGATGCCGTGATCCCGGGCCAGAAAATAGGCAGCCGCCAGGCCATGAAGTCCACCACCGATGATAACCGCATCATAGCTTGACTTCAGCGCAGCCTGATCTCCCCACAAGCGTTTAGATTTGCGCAACATAGCAGTTGAGTCCTCATTTTAAATTTGATGAGATAATAGTTGTCCAATAATAGTTTCCGAAGGTATGACAATGAAACAAAAAATGTCAAGTAAAAAAATCATATCAAAACACATTTTTTTAAAAAACCTTGACAAAGGCTATGATATACTTGATATTACATGATATTTAAATATTTTTGCTTTATAATACCTAAAATTTAAATCACTAATTATGAAATTTTTCTTTCATTTTAAATATTTGTTTCATTTATGACCAAATATCACGGCATCCCTCAAGAAAACAGGACCAACGAAATGATGGACCAAAACAATCGTCTGACCATGAAGGGTCTGGCTGCCCAGCACCCCTCATTGACCCCCAAAGCCCGCATTCTGGGTGAATATATAGTCAATCATCCGCGCAAGGCAGTGTTTATGACCACCAAAGAATTGGCTAACACCTGCCAGGTCAGCGAAGCCACCGTCGTTCGTTTTGTCAGCCAACTGGGCTATGAGGGGTACGGTGCCTTTCAGCAGGCGCTGCGGGATTTTGTCGACCGAGAATTGACCATGCTCGAACGCACGGATCTGGCAACGACATCGGGTGAAGGTATGGAGCGCCTGCGGCGGGTGGTGTCTGAAGAAATGGACAATCTCAAACTATTTTTCGAAAGCGTTGATTTGAGCACGCTGCAAAAAGCGATCGATTATTTGAGCAAAAGCCCGGCGGTGTATATCATCGGCTCACGGGTTTCCTATACCTTTGCCTACTACCTGGGCTGGTCGCTGACCAAGGTCAGATCCGGGGTCCACATTTTAAAGGGTAGTGACAGCACTGCAATAGACTGGCTGACCATATCCGAACCCGACAGCCTGGTGGTCATTATAGCCACCTCCCGCTATCCCAATGAGCTGATCCGGTTGGGCCGAACAGCACGCCATCTGGACCGGAAATTGTTGGTGATCACCGACAGCTCCCTTTGCCCGCTGACCCAATTTGCCCATCTCAGCCTTGTGGCGCCCGCTAAAAACATCCCTTTTATCGGTAGCCCGACAACCATTGCCTGCATCATCAACTATCTGGTTCTAGAATTGGCCGGTCGCGACGGCGACCGACTCAAAGATCATCAGGGAAAGCTGGAACAAGCTTACCGCGAAAATGACGTTCTGTTCAACTTGCGCAGAGAAGAAATCTTGCCATGACGGATCGTGCTGAAAAAAATACCTCGGCTCAGCAGCTGCATCTGGACGATGTCGACTATTTGAAGGTTTTTTCAGATTTCGATGAGGGCGTCATCATGGCCGATACCGACGGTGTGATTGTTTACTACAATGATGCCATGGCCAAAATCGACGATCTGGATCCGCGCTACCCGGTGGGCAAAAAAATCACTGAAGTTTATGATTTAACCGAGGATACCAGTGTGATCATGGAGTGCCTCAAGGCCGGGCGCCCGGTCGTTAATCGTCATTTCTTCTACCGCACTCGCAGGGGAAAAGTGGCCAACACCATTCATCGCGCCTATCCACTCTTTACAGAAGGGCACCTGACCGGTGCAATCTGCCTGGTAAAAGACTATAACGTCCTGGAAGAGACCATATCCTCGGTGGCCATTCCCGAAAAAGAATCCGATCTCAAAAACGGCACCAACTATACCTTTGCCGACATCATTGGTGAAAACCCTACTTTTCTGAGAACGGTCAATACCGCTGTGATGGCGGCCAACTCCCCATCGCCGGTCATGCTGTATGGCGAAACCGGCACCGGCAAAGAGCTGCTGGCCCAATCCATCCATAACCACAGCGCCCGCAACGAGCGACGGTATATACCGGTTAATTGTGCAGCCATTCCGGAAAACCTGCTGGAAGGTATCCTGTTCGGCACGTCCAAAGGCGCTTTTACCGGTGCCATGAACAAACCGGGACTTTTTGAACGTGCCAGCGGCGGCACCCTTTTTCTGGATGAAGTCAATGCCATGTCCATTAACCTGCAGGCCAAAATTCTCAGAGTTCTGCAGGAAAAAAGAGTTCGCCGCGTGGGCGCCTTGAAAGAAATCGACATTGATCTAAAAATTGTCAGCTCGGTCAATCAGGAGCCCCACCGCGCCATTGAAGCCGGAACCTTGCGACCGGACCTGTTTTACCGGTTGGGCGTGGTCTTTATTGCCATTCCGCCTCTGCGCGACAAACGTGATGATATCGAAAAGCTGACTCGGCATTTTTTGGATAAACACAGCCGCGCGTTAGGCAAAGGCATTCCCCGCATATCGCCGGAAGTGCAGGCCCTTTTCGATCGTTACCCCTGGCCCGGTAATGTGCGTGAGCTGGAGCACGTCATTGAAAGCGCGATGAACATGGTCCAACCCAATGAAGTGATCTCCTATAGTCATCTCCAAGGACATTTCAGCGCTCAATTTGCAAATTGGCCCTCCGAAGTGCATGCACCTACAATCCCGCCAACAGAACCTTCCGGGCCCCCAACCGTATTTTCCGAAAGGATCCCTGCCCAACAGCCCGCCTCCGGCGTTGCTTCAAAAAGCCTCGCGGAGATCCGGACGAAAGGCGAAAAAACCGCGATTATCAATGCCCTGGTCAACGCCAACGGCAATGTTTCCAAGGCGGCCGGCAGTATTGGCATTTCCAGACAGTTGCTGCATTATAAAATGAAAAAATACCATCTGAATCGAACTGATTTCTGTTAGCCGGGTGGTCTCGGCTTGCGTTGCGATGGGGCCATGTTTCAGATTGGTACGGTATTTGCTGCCATAAGGGGTGAAGATAATCCACTGCGGGTGTTATTCAGATTAAAGCCCGCCTGCCTCGAGGGGGGGGTGCGTTCCAGCGCGTTCTTCTTTTATTAGATTTCCCGTTTGATGTTTCGTCAGTTGCGCTACCGACGCTATCGCCAGACCTGCATTTCAGCGCCTTGATGAACCGTCATCGAACCGCCTTGAGAGGTTCAACCCGGATGGATGAATCAGCCCACATATAGGAGGAAAGACCATGTATGATCGCATGCCGACCTTAACCCAGGAGCAAATGACGAAAATCCATGATGCTGCCATCAATATCCTTTCCAGTGTCGGGGTGGCTTTTAACGAAACGGAATCCTTAGATATCTTTGCCAAAAACAATTTCAAAGTCGATGGAAAAACCGTCTTATTTTCAGAAAATGATGTGGCCCGGGCACTGGAATCGGCACCGCAGCGCTTTAGCGTTACGGCCCGCAATCCGGCCAAAAACATCACGGTGGGAGACGCTGATTTTGCGTTCGCACCCGGCTACGGAGCGCCGTTTATCATCACCGCCGACGGCCAGAAACGAAATGCCATCATGGAGGACTATGACAATTTCTGCAAACTGGTACAGATGTCCAAGTACATCGATATGAACGGGTTCATGATGGTGGAACCGTCTGATATTCCCTCGGAGACGGCTCATCTGGATATGCTTTTATCCAGCATTGTTTTGTGTGACAAACCGTTTATGGGCAGCCCGGTCTCCAAGGAAGGCGCCCGGGATGCCATCGAGATGGCGGGTTTGGTGTGGGGCGGCAAAGATCAGATCAAGGACACGCCGGTAATGGTTTCTCTGATCAACTCTTTATCTCCGTTGCAATTTTCAGAAGAAATGGCCGGCTCGCTCATCGAACTGGCCCGCTACGGACAGCCATGCATTCTGGCGTCACTGGCCATGGCCGGGGCTTCCGGCCCAGTTGAGCTGGCGGGTATTCTGGCCATGCAAAATGCCGAGGTCCTGGCCGGTTTGACATTGGCTCAGCTGGTCAGACCGGGCACCCCCATCATCTATGGCTCCACCTCGTCACCCATGGATATGCGCACGGGCGGCCTGTCTATAGGCGCTCCGGAACTGTCGATGCTGGTGTCATGCACCGCGCAGATGGCACGTTTTTACAACTTGCCCAGTCGCAGCGGCGGAGGGCTGACCGATGCCAACTTTCCGGATGCCCAGGCCGGCATTCAATCTGCAATGGCCCTGATCACCGCCGCGCGCAACGGGATTAATTTCGTCCTGCACGCCTGCGGAATTTTAAGCGCCTATGTCGCCATGAGCTATGAGAAATTTATCATCGATGAAGAGCTGTGCGGAACGGTAAAAAAACTCATCAAATCCATTGACATCAATGAGGCATCCATTGACCTGGAAACCATTAAAGAAGTCGGCATCGGCGGTAACTATTTGACCCAGCCTAAAACCTTTGAACTTTGCCGCACGGCCTTTTTTCTGCCCGAATTGCTGACCGTGCAGGATTATGACAGCTGGCAGGGCGCCGGCGGCAAACGCGCCGATGAGCGCGCCTCGGATGTGTTGCATAAACGCTTGGCCAATTATGAGAAACCGGACATTGATTCGGCCATCGAGTCAGAATTATCCGAGTATGTGACCCGCCGCAAAGCCGGCTAGCAGCAATCAATTGAGACCATAAAAAAGACAATTATTTTTACAAATTGACAAATTATTTTACTATTTGTAAAAAAATTTTAACACAAAGGCAATCGCCTCTTAATTTGCTTAAGCGCTTTACATTCAGGCGCCGAATGCCGGCAAAACCAACCGGGCTGATATTTAGTATGCTGATATTATTATATAAAATTATGCTTGCTAAACAGGGTTATACATGCTTTAAAAATCATCGGTTGACGATTTAAATACTAAATATAATTCATTTTTTTTGGTATGTTTGTTGCTCTAATAACTCGCTGGGGGGTCTTTATACCTACTATACCTACCGGGAAGAACATATACACCAAAGGAGAAAAATCCCATGAAAACACAGGCGAGAGTTGTTGTGATCGGTGGCGGTGCCATCGGCACCAGCGTTCTGTATCATCTGGCCAAATATGGCTGGCAGGATGTGGTGCTGGTGGAAAAGCATGAATTGACTTCCGGCTCGACCTGGTTGGCAGCCGGTAACTGCTCTTTCTTTCATTCCAGTTATTATTGCACCCGGGTTAACATGAAAAGCATCGAGCTGTATCAAAAGCTTGAAGAAGAAACCGGGCAAACCACCGGCTGGCACACCACCGGATCCATTCGCACCGCAGATAACCCGGACCGCATGGATGAATTGGGCTATTATTACAGCATGAACCGCTGCCTGGGGTTGGACGTGCAGAAAGTCAGCCCGCAGGAAATTGCCAAACTGCATCCGATGATGCAGGTGGAAGGCCTGTTGGGGGGGCTTTATTGGCCCGACGATGGCGACGTTGATCCCAGCGGCATCTGCCAGGCAATGGCCATCAGCGCCAAAAAGAAAGGAGCTGAAATCTTCACCCATACTCAGGTGACCGGTATCAGCCAAAAGCCCAACGACGAGTGGGTTGTCCACACGGACAAGGGGGATATCACCTGTGAGGTCGTGGTCAATGCCGGGGGCCTATGGGCACCGGAAGTGTCGGCCATGGCGGGTGTCGAGATCCCCTCGATTGCCATCGAGCATACCCATATCCTTTTTGAGGCTATTGGAGCCGTCGAAGACCGGAAGCAGATGCTGCCGCTGGTGCGCGATCCGGACCGCTCGATTTATGTGCGTCAGGAAATGGACAGCCTGATCCTCGGTATGTATGAAAAAGTCGGTAAGCAGTGGTTTCCGGAAGGCGTTCCCTGGGATTATGCTCAAACCGAGCTGCCCGAGGATGTCGACAATGTCGCCGAAAACGTTGAGCATGGTATCTTCCGCTTTCCGATTTTAGGGGAAACCGGCTTTAAGCACGTTACCGTCGGCCCCATCACTTATACCCCCAATGGCGACCCGTTGGTAGGGCCCGCATATCCGTTGAAAAACTTTTTCCAGGCCTGTGGTTACAGCTTCGGCATCACGCAGGCCGGCGGTATCGGCCACTACCTGGCCGGCTGGATCATGGAAGGCGAGCCCGAGATTGACATGTGGCACGTCGACAGCCGCCGCTTCGGTTCTTACGCCAACTGGGCCTATAACCATGAAAAAATCGCCGATACCTATCCACGCCTCTACAGCACCTTCTTCCCGAACGAATGGCGCGATGCCGCCCGACCCAACCGCACCAGCCCCATTTACGAATATCAGAAAGACGCCGGCGCGGTTTTTGGTGACTATTACGGCTGGGAGTGCCCCAATTATTTTACCAGCGATGAAACCGACCGCTACGAAACGCCCAGCTGGCGCCGATCCAATGCCTTCAAGCATGTGGCTGAGGAGTGCCAGCATGTGATGAATCAGGTGGGCCTGCTGGATCTGACCCGCTTTGCCAAAACCAAGATCAGCGGGCCCGGCGCCGAAGCTTGGCTCAACCGCTTGACTTGCCAGCGGGTGCCCACCAAAGATGGCCGCATCGCACTGGCCCCCGTGCTGGACAAAAACGGCGCTTTTAAGACCGATATGACCATCACCCGGATCAAAGAGGGCGAGTATTTCTGTGTGACCGCCAGCTTGGGCAAACGCCACGACCAGCACTGGATGATATTAAATCTGCCTGAAGACGGTTCGGTCCTGATGGAAGACCTGACCTACAAGCTGGGCTGTTTTGTTGTCGCCGGCCCTGAAAGCCGTAATCTCCTGACAAAGGTTGCCCACGGCGACATCTCCAACGAAGCCATGCCCTTTGTCACCAGCAAAGAAATTTACGTGGGTCGGGTTAAGTGCCGCGTGAATCGCATGAACTATGTCGGCGAGCTGGGGTATGAAATTTTTCATCCCATCGAAAGCCAGATCGGGCTGTTTAAGATCTTGATGGAAGCCGGTGCCGAATTTGAACTTAAAATGTTTGGCATGCATGCCATGGACGCCATGCGTTTGGAAAAAGGCTATATGGCCTGGAAATCCGAAATGAATGTCCATCACTCGCCGTTGGAGACCAACCTGGCCTGGGCGGTTAAATGGGACAAGGATTTTATTGGCAAAGCGGCGCTGGAAAAAATCAGGGCCGAAGGCGTCAAGCAACAGCTGGTCTGCATGGTGGTGGATGCCGAAGATTCCGATCCATGGGGCTACAATCCCATTTTTAGCGGTGAGGAGCAGGTCGGCATGACCTCATCCGGCGGCTATGGTCACCGGGTGAGAAAAAGCATTGCTTTCGGTTATGTCCCACCCGATTTAACCGATCCCGGCACCCAGCTGACGGTTGAAATATTGGGTGATCAGCGGCCGGCCGAAGTTGTGGCCATGCCGTTGTATGATCCTGCCAACGAGAAGATAAAGGCTTAATCCGTTATTTTTTACTGCAATAACAAAAGGATGAGATGATGCAGATCTATGTGTGTGTCAAACATGTTCCGGATACTGCGGCGACCATTACCGTCGTCGGTGAGGCTGGCTATAACGATACGGCCTGCAAGTTCATTATCAACCCGTATGATGAATATGCCGTGGAGGAGGCTGTGCAACGGGTCGAAAAAGCCGGCAGCGGTGAAGTGGTTGTGGTCACCGTGGGCCCTGAAGCGGCGGTTTCAACCATGCGGGCTGCTATGGCCATGGGAGCGCATCGGGGTATCCACGTTAAGGTCGAGGGCCAGTTTCTGGACAGCACGCTGACCAGTCTGGCACTCAAAGCCGCCATTGAACAGGATGGAACGCCGAATATCATTTTTACCGGTCGAAACGCTGTGGACACCGAAGGTTTTCAAACCCAGTATCGCCTGGCCGCGGCCATGAACCTGCCAGTGGTCAGCGAGGTCGTCAATCTTGAGATCAATGATGGCCAGGCCATCGTGCAACGCGAAGTCGGCGGTGGAACCCGGGAAACACTGGAGATGAAGCTGCCCTGTATCATCGGTGCCACCAAAGGTCTTAACGAACCGCGGTATCCGAAATTTCCGGATATCATGAAAGCCAAAAAAAAGGAGCTCAAAGAAATTGATTTCGATCAGCTGGGGTTGGACACCTCCGTTGACCAAACCGAGCTGCTGAAGCTCGAAGCGGTGCCGGAAAGATCCAGCGCTCAGATCATGCAGGGCTCGGTCCGCGAGCAGGTGAACGAACTGGTTCGCATTCTCACAGAAAAGGATAAGGTCCTGTGAATCAGGCGGATTGATTTCTTTTTTGCGACACGGTTCATTGTGTACAGGCAGTATGCTTAACCCGATGAATAGGTAAGGATAGGAGACAATTCAGATGGCCAAAATCGGAGTGTTCATTGAAACGGACAAAGACGAAGTAAAAAAGACAAATTTCGGCGCCATCACTGCTGCGCTGGACGGCGGTAAAAACGAAGTGGTTGCATTGCTAATGGGCGTTGATGCCAATTCAGCCCAAGAAACCCTGGCAGCATATGGCGCGCAGAAAATTGTGCAGGTTACGGTAGATAGTGCGGACCTTACAGCCAGTCCGGATCTACAGGCCCGAGCGCTGGCAGATGCCATCCAGCATTTTGCCCTGGAAGGACTGATCGGTCTTGCCAGCGCCAGAGGCCGGGACGTGTTTGCGCGCTTAAGTGCCTTTTTAAACGTTACCCTGGCATCAGACTGTGTGGGCATAAATTTTGAGGACAAAACCGTCCGCAAGTCCCATTTCTCGGGCAAAACCATTGCCACCATCAAACTGAATTCGGATCTGCTGCTGTGCGCCCTGCGGCCCAATGCGATTGAGGCCCAAAAAGCCCTGGCAGATTCGCAGGTCGAAAGTTACGCCGCCAGTGTGGACGCTCCGGGTCTGGTAAAGGTATTAGAGGTCAAAAAAGGCGACACCGCTAAAATGGACTTGACCGAGGCCGACGTTATTATCACCGGCGGTCGCCCCATCGATGCGGCCGAGAATTACAAAATGCTCGAGGAATGCGCCGAGCTGTTGGGCGCTGCGGTGGGCGCCTCCCGGGCTGCCGTGGACGCCGGCTTTGCGCCGCATTCCATGCAGGTGGGTCAGACGGGAAAGACCGTCAGCCCCAGACTCTACATCGGCTGCGGCCTGTCGGGCTCGGTCCAGCATTTTGCCGGTATGAAAACGTCAAAAGTCATTGTGGCGATCAATACCGACAAAGATGCACCCATTTTTCAGAAATGTGATTACGGCATCATCGGGGATATGTTCGAAGTTGTACCAGTGCTTACGGAAATCCTGCGGGAGCAAACCGGGCAATAAAGATCGTTAAATGGTTGATTAGTTGAATAGTAAATTCGTCACATGATTAAGGATTTAGTTAAAAGGCTAAATAGTTGAGTCGTCAAATGATTTAAATCTTATAACGAATTAACCATTTAACTATTTAACGAATTAACGAGGGATGTTAGATGCAGACTTATGTGATGGTTAAATCCATTGTTATGGCACTGGCGCTGATGGGTGCATTTGGCTACTTTTTTGTTCGCGCAGCGCGTTTGTATCGCCTGATGCGTTCAGTCGAGGGGCAGACGGACTTTACGCTCGATCGGATCGGTGAGCGGGTTAAGGTTCTTTTTACAGACGTACTGGGTCAATCCAATGTCCGGCGCAAGCCAATGATCGGCACGGCGCATATGCTGATATTTTTCGGGTTTTTAGCCATACAGCCCCATTCACTGATGCTCATGATCCAGGGGGTCTTTCCCGCTTTTGAGCCGGGCCATGCAGTTCCAACCCTTTACCGCGTGTATTTGTTCGTGGCCGATATTCTGGCCGCTCTGGTTCTGGTGGGATTTGCCTATGCGCTCTATCGGCGTGTGGTCGTTCGCCCCAGCTACCTGACCATGGGCACGGATGCCAATCTGATTATCCTGTTTACCTGCGTTATTGTGATCACATTTCATTTGATTAATTCTTTTTTAAGCCTTTTGCCGACAGCAGCCGGATCTTTCAGCTATGCCGGTGTGTTTCCGATATCCGAAAAGCTGGTACCGCTGTTTAATCTGCAGAGTCTATCGCCGGCGGGCATCCGAACCGGCTATGAAATCAATTACTGGATCCACATCGCCACGATTCTTGGCTTTTTAATTTACATACCGGGCTCAAAACATTTGCATCTGCTGGCCGCAGTGCCCAATGTGTTTTTAAAACGCCTGGATCGGCCCAAGGCGATGGTCAAAAGCGATATTGAAGATGAAGACGCGGAAACCTTCGGTCTGGGAAAAGTCAGCGAGCTGAATTGGAAAAATGTTCTGAATTTATATGCCTGCACCGAATGCGGACGCTGTGAGGAGCAATGCCCGGCCAGCTGTACTGATAAACCGCTGTCGCCCAAAAAATTGGTCCATGATTTTAAAGTCGATTTGCTGGCGCAAGCCGATGCCATCATGGCCCAAAACTTTGAAAATGTTGAACCGATTGTGCGCGAAGGTTCCGCTATTACCGCAGACGTCATCTGGTCATGTACCACTTGCCGCGCCTGTGAAGATATCTGTCCGGTCAACATCGAACAGCTTGATTTTATCCTTGAAACCCGCAAGCAGCGCGTGCTCATGGAGGCGGATTTTCCACCGGAAATGCAGGAGACCTTTACCAATCTTGAAAACCAATTCAACCCATGGGGTTTTAGCAACGACAGCCGCGCTGACTGGTGCAAGGGCATGGACGTGCCATTGATAACAGACAACCCGGATGCCGACCTGCTCTGGTTTGTCGGCTGTTCAGGATCTTTTGACGACCGCGGCAAAAAAATAGCCCAGGCCATGGCGCGGGTGCTGCAAAAAGCCGCTGTCAACTTTGCCATTCTGGGGCCGGAGGAAGCCTGCAACGGAGATGTGGCCCGCCGGGCCGGTAATGAATATATCGCACAGATGCTGATGATGCAGAATGTCGAGGTGCTCAACCAGTACAACCCCAAAAAAATCCTGACCGGATGTCCCCATTGTTACAACATTATTAAAAGCGAATTTCCCCAGTTCGGTGCCCGCTATGAAGTCGTGCACCATACCGAATTGTTGCTGGAAATAGTTAACCAGGGGCGCCTGACGGTCACAAACGGCAGCCAGGCGGCATTGACCTTTCATGACTCCTGCTACCTGGGGCGCTGGAATGGCATATATAAGGCCCCCCGGGACTTATTGTCTTCGATAAGCGGTGGCGCAAAGCCGATCGAAATGCCCCGTTGCGAATCCAAGGGATTTTGCTGTGGCGCCGGTGGCGCCAGGATGTTTATGGAGGAAACCATCGGCAAACGCATCAACGAAGAGCGTGCCGAAGAAATAATCGCCACCGGCGCGAAGACCGTGGCAGTGGCGTGTCCGTTTTGTACCACCATGCTCAGAGACGGCATTCTGGAAAAAGAATCAGATGTACAGGTTAAAGATATCGTCGAAATTATTGACGAGGCTATTTAATTTCCTGAACAGAAAACGAAATGGCGTTGTAAATCATTAAAAAGTTTTGTACAAGCCACTAGTGTTGTGTCTCAGAAATTGTTTACCATATCGCTTGGATCAAAATGGCACTCGTTGGGAGGTTTTCTACGCTAATTTGCCCGGAGGTCATGTTGTTTTCTGAAAGGCGATATACCGATTATTGCCCATGGGCTTTACATTGCCTGATCTTTGGGATGATGGGCACCGAAGCATTTGGCTCAACCAGTGGCGCGGTTTGAATCCCAAATATCGGGGCACCGGTACTTTGTAATTTATAGTGCGTTTTGAGCACCTTCTTTTTTAGACATCAGATGCGAAATCCCGCTTAGCGGGATCAGAAGATTTCATGACCTGTGGTACTTTTATAAATAATTTCTGGCACACCTCACTAGCCATCATCACAGAGGTGTTATCTCAATAAGCCAGAGCCGAACACCGATTCGTCAGTCACAAAGGGGGACAAATGATTATCGTCGGAGAGTTAATTAACGCCAGCCGTAAAATAGTCGCTGAGGCGATCGAAAAGCAGGATGTGGCTACCATCCAAACTATCGCCAAAGATCAGCACGAAAACGGTGCCGATTACATAGACGTCAATGCCGGTGTTTTTGTTGGCAAGGAGCCGCAATACCTGCAATGGCTCACCGAAACCGTTCAAACGACTTTAGAGGCGCCGTGCTGCATCGACAGCCCGGACCCCACGGCGATTGAAGCCGCACTGTCGGTCCACAAAGGCACGCCCATGATCAACTCCATATCACTGGAAAAGGACCGATACGAGGCTCTGCTACCGATTGTCGCCGGTACCGATTTTAAAGTTGTGGCGCTTTGTATGAGCGATAAAGGCATGCCGCAAACCACCGCTGAGCGTATGGAAATCGCCAACGAGTTGGTCAACAACCTGGTTAAAAACAATGTGCCTGTAGAGAATATCTATGTTGATCCCCTGGTCCAGCCGATATCCACAAATGATACTTTCGGGGTTGAATTTTTAAATTCGATTGAAAGCATCATCAAAACCTTCCCCGGGATTCACACGGTTTGTGGACTCTCGAATATCTCTTTTGGATTGCCCGAACGCAAATTTTTAAACCAGACGTTTATGGTGATGGCCATTGCCAAGGGCTTGAACGGTGCCATCGTCAATCCGTTGGACCAAAAAATGATGGCAAACATCATTGCTGCTGAGGCATTGGCCGGCAACGACGAATGGTGCTCCGCTTACTTAGAGGCATATCGTGCCCAAAAGTTTGAATTCTAGGATTCGCATTATTTATTTCTGCTATTAATTCGGCTAGTAAACAAAGGAGGCATAGATTATGAGTGAACTGCTTGGAAAAATGGCTGAGTCTTTGATCGCCGGTAACATTGATGCGGTAGTCGACATGACCAAGGAGGCGCTGGATGCGGGAACGGCGCCTGCTGATATATTGGACCAGGGGTTATTGGCCGGCATGGATGTTGTGGGGCAGCGCTTCAAAGCCGAAGAAATGTTTATCCCCGAAGTATTGCGGTGTGCCAAGTGCATGCATGGTGCCATGAAAATCCTGCGCCCCTTACTTGCAGAGACCGGGGCAGATTCCATTGGTACGCTGATCATCGGCACCGTAAAGGGCGATCTGCATGACATCGGCAAAAATCTGGTGGGCATGATGTTTGAGGGTGCCGGTTTTAATGTTGTGGACCTGGGTATCGATAAAGAACCGCAGGTGTTTGTGGATGCCATCAAGGAACACGATGCCAAACTCATCGGAATGTCGGCCTTGCTGACCACCACCATGCCGAAGATGGGTGAGACCATCAATGCGATCAAAGAAGCGGGAGTTCGGGATCAAGTTAAAATCTTAATAGGCGGTGCTCCGATAACAGCGGCATTTGCCGAAGAAATTGGCGCCGATGGCTATGCGTCAAATGCAGCCAGCGCTGTTGAAAAGGGAAAAGAGCTGATCGGTCGATAGTTTGCCGCCGGTTAACGAGATCCAATTTAAAAGATGTTTCGGTCGAATTTCTACCGGCAATCAATAAGTGCGGTGCAATGCCGGCCGAGGACAAACAGATCACGTGTCTCATCAGACCCACGGATTGTTGCAATCCGATGTTGACGAGCCGGCCGGATCAAAACACTGATCGGGTCGGCTTTTATTTTAGGTTGAGCCGGTTAGGCCCGTTAACAAGGGATATATTTCTTATTTTATCTACCGGCAAACCGGGTAACGGGCTCAACGGAACAACGCGCTAACCGGGCTCAACCGATGGAGGAGGGCTTCTGGCTTGAAACAAAATGGATGGTGGTCACCGGCCGGTTTGGTACTTTTCCTGACGTGGCTTTTTTTCGGGATGTACTACATGTGCCGGTTCAATTACTCCCCCATGATTCCCCTCCTAAAAGTCGATCTCAACATTTCAAATGCCCAGGCCGGCTGGTTGATGGCGCTTTTTTTTATCACCTATACCATCTTCCAACTGCCGGCAGGTTATTTGGCCGACCGCTTTGGCCCGCGCAAAATTATAACCGTTGGGGCGCTGATCTCAATCATCGGCAATCTCATTTTCAGCCAAGGGTCAACCGTTGCAGTGCTTGCCCTGGGGCAGTGTGTCAATGGTTTTGGTCAGGCCATGGGCTGGACGTCGGCCCTTAAACTGATTGTCAGCTGGTTTCCACGCTCAAGACGCGCCACCGCCATCGGGTTATTCGCCACCTGTGTAACCGGGGGCAGCAGTGTCGGCATCCGGCTTGCCGGGTATCTTGGTCATCATTTCGGATGGCAAAGCGCATTTATGGTTCCGCCGGTTTTGATGGGGGCGGTTCTGCTGGTCTTTTGGATATTCGTCAGAGACCATCCCGCTGAAAAAGGGTTAGCCGGTTTTGAGGATGAGCTTGAGCTCGAAAAAAGGATTGATAATGACCCCAGACCACGGTTGATCATAGTTTTAAGCAATCGCATGCTCTGGACAATTGCGCTGGTTTATTTTTGTTTTGTCTATGTGCAGTTCGGCTGCCTGGTTTGGATTCCGGCTTTTTTGCAGGAAAGCTACGCCATGACGGTCGACCGCGCCAGTACCATTGCCGCTCTTGTTTTGCTCCCGGGCGTTTTTGCTTCGCCGATTGTCGGATTTTTATCAGATCATTATTTTGGGGGCAGACGCAAACCGCTGCTCCTTTTGGGCATGGCGCTGTTGACAGGCTCGACATTTTGGCTGTCTCTGGGGGTCAATATCACTTTAGCGGCAAGCCTGCTGGCCGTGGTCGGGTTAATGATCATCATGCCGGACATTCTTCTGGCTGCCTTTCCTTCTGATATCCTGTCCCGCAAATTGGCGGCTACCGGCATGGGTTTTTTAACAACTTTTACAAGTATCGCGGGCGTTATTACAACGCCGGTTTCCGGTAAGATCGTGGATGTTTTTCAATCTTACGGCGCGGTTTTTCTTTCATTTGCCATCGCTGCTTTGGCGGGAACCATTTTTACCTTGTTTATTCGTGAGAAAAGAGTTCACCCCAACACATAAAAGGAGGCCAAGATATGCATCTCCAGCTACCCGAGTTATACTTTAAACCCAAACTTCAGGTGATCAATGATGATCAAATCAAACAGATTCACATGGCCACCCTCGAGGTCCTGGAACGCACCGGTATTAAAATGACCCATCCCCGCGGACTGGAACTGCTGAACGGCGCCGGGGCCAAGGTGGATGGAGACCGCGTGCGGATTCCTGCCTGGCTGGTTGAAGATGCCATTCGCAAGGCGCCTTCCCGGGTGGTGCTCGGCAAGCGCAACGGCGAACGCTCGGTCGTTCTCGAAGGCGATAAATCCTGGTTTGGCCCCAGCCTGGATTGCCTCGACTACCTGGACCCGTTGACCGATGAGCGGATGCGATTCACCAGCGAGCATTGCCGTATCACCGCCACTCTGGCAGACACGCTGCCTAATTTTCACTGGTCCATGACCATCGGCATGGCCGCCGATCAACCGGCTGAAATCGCCGACAAGGTCATTGCCCGCCAGGCGCTGACCTATTGTGAAAAACCGCTGGTGTTCTGCTGCAATGATGCTGAAAGCGAGCGCGCCATTTATGAAATGGCTTTGCTGATTTGCGGGGGCAAAGAAAATTTTGATAAGGCACCAACCATTGTTCAATACTCCGAGCCCATTTCACCTCTGGAGTATTATGATCCCGCGGTCGAAAAGATGCTTTTTACGGTAGAAAACGGCATCCCGCTCATCAATTTCCCGGCGCCCCAGGCCTGCGGTTCGGCCCCGGCGACCTTCGCCGGAACAGTGGTGCAGGGTGGTGCCGAATCGTTGAGCGGACTGGTCCTGGCGCAAATCGCCCGGCCCGGTGCCCCTTTTATCTATGGCGCCTTTGCCACCATCATGGATATGAAGACCACCATATTTTCTTATGGCGCCCCGGAATTGAGTCTGATGGTCGGTGCCCTGGCGCAAATGGCCCAGTATTATGAGCTGCCCTTCTTCGGCACCGCCGGCTGTTCGGATGCCAAGTTTCCTGACGCCCAGGCAGCCACCGAAGCTGCTTTGCAGATTTTCAGCTCCGCAGCCATCGGCTCTAGTCTGGTTCATGACT
The DNA here is from genome assembly GCA_024639185.1 of Deltaproteobacteria bacterium. Taxonomy (GTDB): domain Bacteria; phylum Desulfobacterota; class Desulfobacteria; order Desulfobacterales; family JAHEIW01; genus JAHEIW01. The sequence continues at coordinate 25,341 of JAHEIW010000010.1, forward strand.
GCAGCAGCTGGCTGGATCACGGCTCGCTGGTATCGCCGGCCTTTATGGTGCTGGTCAATGAAATCCTGCATAATGTCAATCAGTTCATGAAAGGCCTGCCGGTGACCGAGGATACCCTGGCTCTGGATGTAATTGATCGGGTGGGCCCGGGTGGCCACTATTTGCAGGATGACCACACCTTAAGCCATTTTAAGGATGTTCGCTATTCGAAGCTCTTTGAGCGCATGGTCTACGACCAGTGGAAAGAGGCCGGTGCGAAACGCTTTGAGGACCGCTTGCGCGAAATGACCCGCCAGGCCATGGAGCATCAGCCGGCTCCGTTGGCACCCGAGGTGATCAAAGAACTCGATCAGATGCAAAAAAATTGGTCCTGATTTGTGCATGAAAATAGATGAGAATTTGTTAAAAAGTAAGTTGAGCGGAACACTTCTATGTACAAACAGTTTTTTAGACTTAAAGAAAATCCATTTAAGCTTGCTCCAGATCCTGCTTATCTTTTTTTAAGCACTGGCCATGAAGAGGCTTTAGCCCATTTAAGATATGGTATTTCGGAAGGCGAAGGCTTTATTTCATTAACAGGAACAAGGGGTGTTGGTAAAACGCTAATATGTGCTACGTTAATCGAAGGCCTGAGCGAAAAAATCAAAGTAGCTTATTTTTCTAATCCCGTATTAAGTTCAGAACAATTATTAAAGAAAATTCACAGAAAGTTTAAAATCAGTTCTGATGAACACAATGCTAAGAGTCCTCTCGATGCTCTTTATTCATTTCTGATGGAACAAAGGCGTGGTCGAAAAAGAGTTGTCCTAATTATCGATGAGGCTCAAAAGCTTGAAAAAGATGCTTTTGAACAAATTCGACTGCTTTCGAATCTTGAAACCAGCCGGGATAAGCTTTTGCAGATTGTATTAGTTGGTCAGCCTGAACTAATAGAGATGCTCAACTCTTATGAACTCAGGCAGATGCGTCAGCGGATAATTGATTTTTTCTTTAAGAATCAGTCAAAACTGATCATAGCTGGATGCTGCATCAGTCTTGGCGTAGCGGTTGCAGCCTATTTAAAAATGCTCAGTGGTTCAACATCTGTTTACAATTTTGAAGAACTAAAAAAAGTAACGACATTTCAACGAGATCCTCAAAAATTACTAAAATTGACGACCCAATCTTCGAAGTCAAAGGACATTTCAAACATTGTTAACAAATCAGCGGATTCGCGCAATTCCGAATCATCAACAATTCTAAAGCTCTCTCAATCGCAACAAACAGCCAGAGAGACTTATTTTACATCCAAAATGACTCACTCGATTCAAGTTGGCGCTTTTCTCATAAAAAAAAATGCAGAAATGATTACAAGCAAACTAAGAAAGAAAGGTTACGACGCTCGGATGGTTATATTTAATGACTCTAAGAAAAGGATCTGGCATACCGTTCGTATAGGAGACTATCCTTCCCGCGAGATCGCCAGAGAATATGCAGATGCCTTTACTGCCAAAGAAAAACGAGAATCTGCAGTTGTGCCAGTTGACAATCTATAGATTTGAAGGGCAAATATTAAGCATTTCTGATATTTCATGTTTCTCCAACAACACACAACTTTGAAAAGGCCAAAATTCTTGTGATCTCCGTTTGATATATGTAAAATTGCCAAAGCTGGGTTATTCTCATATCAGTAATACTCTAATAATTAATTTTCATTCAGAGACTTCCATCAATTTTTATTGAATTTCAAAAGAAGATGTTCTATGATTCCTTATACTTTCTATTTTTGTCTTGTGAAGTAGAAATTAAGCAATGACTACATTTTGAGGTTGCTTAAAATGGAAGAAGAAAAGATTTCAAAAAATGCAAGAATAAGTGATCCTTATGTTGATCGTCGCTCTGGAGAAGATAGACGGCAGGTCTATGACGCAGATTATTTTCAAAATGGTGGAAAGGAAAGAAGAAGTGGTAAAGAGCGAAGGCGACAAGATGAAAGACGGAAGGATTGTATAAGAGTAAGCGAATGGTCAAGTATCTGTTCTACTGATAATGACTGATTTGTGAAATATCCAAAATTCACTAAGCACAATTTTGATAAATCAGTTATTTTCAAGTAAAGATGCTCTCAAAAACATTCAAAAAAAGCCTGCTTGATTCCAATTTGGTATAAATTCAAAAAATTTAAAGATTTATTATAAAAGAAATAAGTCTATAAATCTTTATAACTATTATTAATTTATATTGAAACTTTAATTCTCTCCTGTTAGCTTTCCACTGATTAGACCACTTTTGAATTGGTTTTAGTTTTCAGGCCGAATGGGGATCCTCAAAAATGGTATGAATCGTTTTTATCCCCCCCACTTAATTTGAAGCATCCATTTCTTTGATTGCGAACAATGAATAAATGCCCAAGATGTAAATTACCGCAGAAAGGAAAACATAGATGCCAATATTGTGGCCATGTTTTTGAAAGGAAAAATAAGAAGCCTATCAAATCATTCAGAAACAAGTTGGAAGATATTATTAGTGCGTTTAGAAATGACAAGATGTTTGCAAATAAGAAGGCAAAAATGGCAGATCACGGCGGAACCCGTACAGGATCTGATAGGCGAAAATATAAATATATGCATTTTTCTCCAGAAAGAAGATCGGGTAAAGACCGCAGAAAAAGGGTTGATCGTAAGGGCCAAGCAGCAAGAAACAGACTATAAAAGCTCAGATTTAATCTAATTGAGGGAGAACCATTCCCCAGAAAACATAAGGGCATATTCAGAAAACAATCTTAGATCCCATATATTTCTGAAGGCTACATAAAACGGTTGCTCCAACAAAGTGCAACTATCAGAAGGCCCAAATTCATGTGATACACGTTTGATATATATAAAAATGCGATAGTTGGGTTTCTCTCAATAAATCGCAGGTTCACCAATATTTGGTTTTTGGCAAGACATCTCAAGTTTAGTTTGGCAAAATTTCAGCCGATTCAGATCCAATCTGCAAAATCTAAATATTTCAAATAAAGTCAGCAAATCCAAGAAATTTTCAGTCCTACCAAATTCTATTGCTCATGCATTGAATAATCCTACAATAGTTGCATAAATATTTAAAAAATAAAATTATACAATACTGTTTGAAAAAATATACACCACATGTATATATTTTCATAAAATAATTCTTAATTTTTTATATAAAATATTATAACATATTAAATTTATTTATAATTAATCTATTCTATAAATGCGCACGATTTTTGCTACAAATCAAATGAGAAAATTAGATGTATTTGTGCAACAATGCAATTGCAAGAATACAAATGGATTCTCAAGACATTATCGGTATAATTGTTTCTGTCACGGCAATCGTTATAGTGCTCTACTTCTAAAATGATAAATCCTATTTAAATCAATAAACATTTTTGGAGTTACGGCCCAGCCCCATTTCAGTACTTCAGAATAGATCTTAGTCTATCTTTAAGTCTACCTGACAGGAAATTGAAAATCATGGAGATAATTCGCTATGCATTAGAAATAATCCTTGCACTCGCTATAACGGCCGTTTTTCTTTTATTGGTAAAAAATGACTTGAAAGAAACTTTAAAAAATTGAGATTTAAAATTCAGAGCGGTAATAAGGAAAAATCAAAGTTTAGACTGAAATAAAAAAATAAAATTAATTTTCAACACCTATCAGGATGCAGGGTCCTAAGTGATTCTGCTTTTCTTTTGTTTGGCCATACCAAATACTGATGATGAAATCTTGTTTAAACCTTTTTGCAATATTTCCAACATATTTAAAAAGTTGAAATCCCAAAAACACTGCGTTACTCAGATGGTTTCTGAAAAATTGGCAAAATCCATATATTCTCAATGGGAATATCATATGAAATCAGCTGCTATTAATGGTTTTGGCGAGAAAATAACTTTTGATAAGACCGGGAAAAATTCTAAAAAAAATGATTATGTTGAACCAAAGGAATTAAGAAAAAATCCAAGAAAAATCGCTTCAAAACCAATACATTTTGCACTTCAAAATAAATCCAAGTACTATAAAGGCATAATTAAAAATCTAAGTCAGGGTGGAGCTTTCATTGAAACCAAGGCTAAATTTTCAAAACAGATCAAAATAAAACTTGTTGTGCTAGGGGCGAACAAATATATCCTGATAAAATGCAAGACTATACATTTCAACCAAACAGGCTTCGGTGTAAAATTTATAAATATTTTGAAAATTAAAAAATTCTCTGAAACTAAAAAATATAGTCCCCAAATTACTATATTAAAAAAAGTATAATACTCTAAAACTGTTTATATCTCCATATCAGTACTTTTGGATCTCCAAAATTCTTGTGCTATTCGATTTTAATCACAAATCAGGAGGGTAAGTCTGAGTCTATCTTTTGCTGCTCTTCTTTGAGCTCTCAACATCGCCTGTACCCTTATAGATATCAATTATTCGTTTCGCTTTCGATATCCTTTCAATATACTGAGGTTCCTCTGATTTAAGGCCCTTCAGCAGGATGGGGATTTCAACTATCTGCCTCTTCAAATCTTTGAGTTTCTCCTTCGCTTGTTCAAGCTGTTCGGAAGAAATTTCTCCCAGCGCCATTTTACCAAAAAGACTCGGCAGATTGTTCTCAATTTGAATCCGTTTTGCTTTTAATTGATTCAGCTTGGCTTCCTTCGAGATCATGATTTCTCGAATATCGGCAAGGTATTGTTCACATGATTTACGCTCTCTCTGAGCTGCTTTGACGTCCATAATTTTTCTTTTTTTACAGATTGGTGTTTTTATTCACCCCTCAAATATCGCCCCTGATCTGCTAAGCTTAATGGAGAGAATTATTCTTCAATTAACAATTTTCCGATAAGAACTTCTGGCCCTCTTAGTTCGGTTTTGTAGCCATCATTTGTTCGCTCTTTATAGAGTTTGTTAATAATCTTTACCAGTGAAACCGCATTTTTCATTAAAACAAGGGGAGGTTTACTATTTAGCATAATAACACGGGTTTAAAACACAGTCAAAAGCGATAAAAATGTCTTATCCATATCGTATTCCATATCCATCTATTAATTTAGGCAATTCCCTTTTTGCCACTTCATCTGCCGATTTTCGTCAACTATAAATTCATAAAAACCGACATATTAGATAACTCACTGTAATTTATTTATAAACTAACATCAGTGTGACTGGCCTAATATTTGCTGTGAATAAGCAACAGTCCGGGGAAAAATTGCCACCAAAAGAACAAGGGGGATACAATGCAAGTTGCTCAAAGCAAAAATAGTGGTAAAAAGAAAACTGTTTTATTTGTAGATGATGAGCAAATAGTATTGGATGTTGGATCTTTGATGTTGCAGAAATTGGGTTATAATGTGCTTGCAGTTAGGAATGGGAATAGAGCTATGGACATTCTGAAAGAAAACAAAGTTGCTTTTGTTTTATTGGATATGCTGATGCCGGGTATCAATGGGTTTCAAATTTATCACAGGTTAAAAAAGATCCAGCCGAATGTAAAAATTATCCTTACAAGCGGATATGCAGTATGTCAATCCGAGGAACGATCAGAAAGCATTGGATTCGATGGTTTTATACAAAAACCATTTAATTTAGAACAGCTATCAGAAAAAATAAATAGTATTAAAGCAAATTAATAATCATTTCGAATAATGATCGATTATCACCAAGCTACATCCGCACCCGTTCGCTTTTGGGATCATAGGGCGGCTCCAGATGAATTTTTATTGGGACCATTTTGCTTTCAACATTGATTTCAAAGGTTCCGGAAGTAATCCATTCATCCGTAATACCACCGGCTTTTTTTAGGTAACACATGCCGATGGCACCATTGAGCACATGCGAATAGGAGCCGTGGGTGTTTTCACTGACCAGCTCTCCGTTGCGGTAAATCGGCTCATCATGATAAACCAGCGGCTCTGGGTCTTCCAGAGTGAATATGACCAGCTTGCGCTCCAGAGGGCTTTTAAGCTGTTCGGCCAGAGCGTCACGGCCGATGAAGTTTTTTTTGTTCATTTTAACGCAAAATCCCAGTCCCGCCTCAAAAGGGCTGTCGTCCGGTGTAATGTCGGCGCCCCAGTGCTTGTATCCTTTTTCAAGACGCAGCGAGTCGAGCGCATGCAATCCCACCAGTTTGAGATCGAATTTCTCGCCGGCTTCCATCAGGGCATCAAACACATTGGTTGAAAACTCTGTTGGGATGTATAGCTCCCATCCCAGCTCACCGACAAACGACATTCGCACCGCCAGTGGACGCGCATCAGCCACGTCGATTTTCTGGGCGGTGGCAAAAGGAAAGGCCTTGTTGGATAGATCGGCATCGGTCAGCTCTGCCAGCAGGTCTCTGGCTTTGGGCCCCATAACCGCCAGCATCGTGTAGCCGGAGGTCACCTCGGTCAAAACCGCGTGGGCATCCTCATCGATGTGGCGCTGGATCCGGTCAAAATCCCGCGGTCCGGTTGCCCCCGGTGAGACGATAAAATATTTATCCGCTGCCAGACGGGTCACCGTAATATCGGCTTCGATACCGCCCCTTTCATTTAGCATCTGGGTATAGACGACTTTGCCAACCGGCACATCCACATCGTTGGCGCACAGGTTCTGCAGCAACTGCATGGCATCGCGGCCCTGGAGTAGAAAGTTGGCCATGGACGACAGGTCGTAAACGCCGACATTTTCGCGGATGGCCATGTGCTCGGCGGCCGAGTATTCAAACCAGTTCTGGCGCCCCCAGGCGTACTCATATTCGGCTTTGACGCCTTCGGGTGCAAACCAGTTGGCCCGCTCCCAGCCGGCGACCACCCCGAAGCAAGCGCCCCGGGCGGCCAGGCGGTCGTGAAAGGGGGTGCAGCGGACATTACGGGAAGTTTTGGGCTGTTTGTACGGCCAGTGGTCGGCATACAGATTGCCGACTGCCTCGGTGGTGCGGTTATACAAATACCGATGATTAGCCTGCCAGGGATAAAAACGCCGGATATCAACCGATGACAGATCCTCCTCCGGATAGCCCTGCACGATCCATTGCGCCAGAGCACGTCCGGCACCGCCGGCGCTGGTGATACCCACTGAATTCATCCCGGCGGCCACAAAAAAGTTTTTCACGCCAGGGGCCTCCCCGAGCATATAAGCGGTATCCGGTGTGAAGCTTTCCGGCACGGTGGTCAAGCTGTTGATTTCAGCATCCTCAAATGCGGGCACGCGCTTGATGGCATTATTCATGAATATCTCGCATTGGTCCCAGTCCTCCTGCAGCTGGGTGTATGCAAAATCATCCGGGATTCCCTCCATACCCCAGGGTTTGGCCTCGGGTTCGAATCCGCCCATGAGCAAACCGCCCATTTCTTCTTTGATATAAATATAGCCGTCCATATCGCGCAGATAGGGCATGCCTTTATAGGTGCCTTCAATCGGATTGGTGGCCAGGTGCATATGCTCGGCTGCAAATAATGGTATACTGACGCCGACAATTTTGCCGACCTCCCGGGCCCACATACCGGCACAATTGACCAGATATTCACAGGCGATGTCACCTTGATCGGTGCTGACACCGGCAATGGCACTTTTTTTAAGATGAATGTCGGTCACCTTGACCTGTTCAATCAAATTGGCCCCGCCCAAGCGGGCACCCTTGGCCAGTGCCTGAGTCGTGTCCTCCGGATTCGCGAAGCCGTCATTGGGCTGAAACCAGGCCGCCACAAGATCATCGGTGTGCAGGAGCGGAAACAGCTTTTTGGCTTCTTCCAGACCGATTTCTTCCATCTCGATGCCAAACGCGTGCGCCATAGCCATCGAACGCGTAAATTCACTTTTGCGCGCTTCGGTCTGGGCGACACGAATGGATCCCGGGCGCTGGTAGCCGGTGGGCTGCCCGGTCTCTTCCTCCAGACGTGAATACAAATCGGCTCCGTATACGGCCAGCTTGGTCAAGGCACTGGTCGACCACAACTGCCCCATCAAACCCGCAGCCGCCCAGGAAGTGCCGGATGCAATCGTTTTACGCTCCAGCAGCACCACATCTTTCCAGCCAAGCTTGCATAGATGGTAGGCAACACTGCAGCCAACAATACCGCCGCCGATAATAACGACCTGGGACTGGGTGGGTATTTTTGCGGGCATAACAACCTCCTTTTTTTCTTTTGTATCGTGTCGTGTCCAGTCAGTAATTTACAAAAACGGAATTATTTCAGGTTTCAGGTGCCAGCAATCAGAGGACAGAGAACAGAGAACAGAAGACAGATCGAGTCGCTTTTTTGCAGTTATTTCATCTGTCTTCAGTCGTCTGACCTCTGTCTTCTGAAAAAAAGAGGCCTGACACCCGACACCTAAAATATGATCGTATTTAGTATTTTACGTGCGAATATATCACTTGGGATTATGCATACCATCCTTACTTTGACTTGCCAATATCAAATGGTGCTCAATTAGGTTTCCCCATTCGAATGGGTTTTCTTGGTGTGCATTTTACGCAATTCGTGCTTAAGAATCTTGCCGGTTTTGGTCATCGGCATTTGACGGATGAATTCAACTTCCCGCGGATAGGCATGGGCCTCAAGTTGAGATTTGACATGCAACTGGATGCTTTCCTGTAGGACCGTATCCGGCTCGAATCCCTTTTTGAGAACAATATAGGCCTTAACGATCTCTCCTCTGATGTCATCGGGGACGCCGATGACACCCACTAGCTTTACGGCCGCATGTTTCATCAGGCAATCTTCGACCTCACCGGGACCGATGCGGTAGCCGCCACTTTCAATCAGATCATCCTGGCGACCCGTAAACCAGAAGTACCCGTTTTCATCCTTGACGCCGTAATCACCGGTGCGCATCCATTCACCGCTAAATTTTTTACGGGTGGCCTGTGGATCGCCCCAATATCCAAGAAACATGACTGGATCCGGACATCGAACGGCAATCTCACCGAGTTCTCCTGCTTTGGCGATATCGCCGTCGGCGGTGATGATGTCAACCTGGTGCCCGGGAACTGCTTTGCCGATGGCCCCCGGGACCACATCCATCACTTCTGAACAAAACCCGATGACATAATCGCATTCGGTTTGACCATATTGCTCGTTTAATTCAACGCCCAACGCCCTGCGGCTCCATTGATAAAGCTCCGCTCCCAATGTTTCCCCTCCGGCGGTGATGGATCGCAAATGCAGATCATGCTTTTCTTTAGGGTTTTGCACGGCGTGCATCATGAGTCGCAGAACCGTGGGAACTGCCATCATATTTCTGACACCGTATTTTGCCATCAGGAAAAAGGCTTCATCAGGATCAAATTTTTGGGCTCTGTATGCCAGGACCGGATAACCGTGGTGCAGGGTTGGAAACAAGGTATCGTATGAGCCGCCGATATAGGCCCAATCGAGCGGCGTCCATACCAGATCGCCTTTTTGAGGAAAGAGATTATGATAGAATTCAAAACCGGGAAGAATCCCCAACAGAATGCGATGCGCATGCAGCGTGCCCTTAGGGGGGCCTGTCGTACCGGAAGTGTAAATGATCAAGGCCGGATCATCAGCGCGCGTTCGCACCGGCTGAAAATCAGAGCGGCCTTTTCGGACGCACTGCCAGAAATCCTTAACGCCCGGCTGTCCGTCAGAATCAACCACCAAAATGAGCTGCAGCGCAGGCAAACGCTCTATGATTTCCAGAACCTTTGCGAAATTGGCACTATCGGTGATCACCGCTTTGGCGCTACTGTTAGCGAGTCGGTATTCAATGGCCAGCGAACCGAAAAGGGTCAGCAGAGGCAAGGCAATGCCTCCCAGCTTGTAGATGGCAATATGAGAGAGTAACGTTTCCGGACATTGCGGCAACAGTATGCCGACCCGATCCCCTTTTTCAATGCCATGGGCCCTGAGTGCATTCGCTAACCGATTCGATTGTGTTTTCAAATCCCCAAAGGTGTAGCGCTGCTCTTTTCCGTCCGATGCTAAATAAATAAGGGCCAGGCGGTCCTTTTCACCTGCCCATTTATCACAGACATCGACACCGACATTATAGTACGCAGGAATGTTCCACGAAAACTGATCAACAATTTCGGCATAAGTTCTGCCTGCCAGCATGGATACCTCTCTAAGGAGTCATTATTATGAGCGTGACTTTTTTTTCATTTGCGCCAGTTTACGGGCCACGAATTTTTCCTGGTTTACCGAAGTGACACAGGCCAGCAGATGCCGAGCCTCAAGTGCCAGTGTTTGCTCGAAGCTGGCGTGCAATCCCTCATCCAGAGCGATACGTGAAAGTTTAAGGGACAGGGGCGAGTTCTGGCCGATGCGTTCACACATATCCAGGGCCGCATCCAGAAGTTGAGTGTCGGGGACCACCTGGTTGACCAGGCCGATCTGCAGTGCCTGTTGCGCAGCGATAATGTCACCGGTAAAGACCAACTCCTTTGCTTTGCCCAGTCCTACCAGTTGCGAAATAAGTTTGGTGCCGGCACCGGTAATCGTCAGTCCCACACCGGTTTCAGGGAAGCCAAATTTGGCATCCTGAGCAGCGATCCGAATATCGCAGCTCAAAGCAAACTCCAAACCGCCACCAACCGCATATCCCCTGATGGCCGCAATTAACGGTTTGCCCAATTGCAGAATGGCCCGCTGGGTTTCCTGTAAGGCGTTTATTTCCTTTTCCCACTGGGATCGACTTTTGCCTGACTTTGTTTCTGTGAGGTCTTCACCGGCGCAAAAAGATTTACCGGCGCCGGTTAAAACAACCGAGACGACGTTTTCATCTTCACGGGCCACATGCAATTGGCTGATCAAATCGTTCAGCAATTCCGAGTTGATGGCATTCAGCCGCTCCGGCCGATTGAGGGTAATGATGCCCACGTTCTTTTCCTGGCGAAATTGGACGGTTTTTTCTTTCACCTCTGAGACTCCTTTGGATTAAGATTTAACGCCTGCCCGCCGTGTCGCATGTTGCGAAAGACCGCTTCACCCCAGTTGCTGATTTGCAGCGCATCAATAATAATGGCTGCACCGTGGACCGTTCGACTCCGGTCGTGCATGGTGAAGATCTCCTTTTTCTGATCAGATTTCCTTGACAGAGAGGCAGCAATAACTCTAATACCATTAAAATAGTATCATCTGTTATGCAATGCTTTTTAGAAGCTATCTCAAAAATGCATCTAACGACAAGTGAGCCAAAATTAAAAATGGTCTAAAATGCTTAAAAATGAGGAGTTCAATCCTATTTATACTGAAAGATGGAGCGTAGCGACACCATAACCCTGCCCCAGATCTGGATATCAAAATGGCTAAGCTATTTTGTGGCCCTCAATCTTAATTACTGTGTGACGATGTTAAACGCAAAGCGCCAGGGCGGGCTTTAGGCATTTTAGCTCATTTTAGGCATTTTAGGCACTTCTAGCTAATACAAGAGAATCCTTTAAATGAAGAAAATCCGGATCACTGGCATCATCGGCAGCCCGCGGTTGAAAAAAAACACCGACGCACTTGTGCAACAAGCACTGGAAGGTTGCAAAAGCAAAGGTGCCGCCGTGGATACGATCTATCTTAACCAATTAGAGATTAAGCCCTGCCAGGCCCACAAAGTCCAGGATGGCAAAGGCTGCATCATACGAGATGATATGGATGCCGTTTATGAGATCTTCGAGAGATCAGATGGACTTGTCTTGGGAACACCTGTTTATTACAATTCGGTGTCGAGCCAGATGAAATTGATGATCGATCGATCTTATTGCCTCGCCAAGGCGGTACCCCTGGGGCCGGGTAAGCGCCAATATGTGACGGCGGTTAAAAAGGCCAAAAAAGGCGTCGTCATCTCAGTGGGCGGCAGTGGAACAAAACCAGACTGCGTTCTACCGATATTTGATATCTGGTCAAAAGAAGTCAATCTGGACATCATTGATACGCTGTGTGTGAGCGAAGCCCAGCTGGGCGGGCTGCCCATGGACAGCGACCAAACGGCAAAGGCGGCATTTGAAAAAGGCAGAAACCTGGTGAGCCGTTTGATAAATAATCCGTAGCCCATAATATGAGGGATTGGGGATTTTTTCCGATCGAGCCGCTCCATCAATAATCACTCGCGAGATCCGCGCAAACTCGTGTATAAGGGCTCGGTGCAAAAGAACAGTAAAGAACATTATAACAATAGGTCAGATAAAAAGAGGAGCTACTTTGCCATCAGCAGCAGCTTGCCGGTCCCTGTTCTTTTACATCGATCCCTAATGCACTCAAACAGTGCGCGGTATTGGCGAGTGATCATTGATTCCGCGCCCTGTAAGGATTTGAATGAAGAACTCCTCTCAATACTATAAAGAAAGGAATCCTACCATGCCAAGACAATTTAAAGCCGGCCTTCATAATGTATCAGGTTTTGGTTTAAAGTCGTTATCCGACAAAGAAGTGGATTTCATTCACCAGGCAACTCTGCAAGTATTTCAGCATACCGGCCTCAAGATTTATAGTGAGGAAGCCATGGAAATTTTTCAGGGTGCCGGCGCTGTTGTGGAGCGTTTAGAAGACTACGCTATCGTTAAAATTCCGCCGGTAATTGTCGAAGACTGTATCCGACAGGCGCCCCGCACGTTCGGATGCTACGGTAGAGCGCGCGAAGACGACTTTATCCTCGAGCCGTCGCTGGTCAGTTTAAGTTGTGCGGGGGGATGTGTCAACGTGATCGATCCGTATACCCGGGAGCATCGCCCTGCCATGAAAAAAGACTGCGGCAACATCGCCCGGATTTGCGATTCTTTGGATGAGATTGGTGTTTTACTCAGACCCTGTATCCCCAATGATGTGCCCGCTGATATCTACCCGGTCCATGCTTTGGAAGCCATCCTGAGTAACACCTCTAAACACGTATTGATCGGTCCGGATAATGTTAAAAATCTACGTGGAATGATACAACTCGGAGCGGCCTGTGCCGGCGACATGAAAGCATTTAATAAGCGGCCCATTTTTAGTGCCACCGTCTGCCCCACCAGTCCGCTCGTGCTGACGAAAAATGTTTGTGAAATGATTGTAGAGGCAGCCCGACAGGGAGTCGGGCTTTTGGTCGTTCCAATGGCTCTGGCTGGTGCAATTTCTCCGGCGACTGTTGCAGGCACCCTGGTAACAACGAATGCTGAGATATTGGGCAGTATTATTCTGGCTCAGCTAACGGCCAGGGGAGCACCGTGCATCTATGGGAATCTGAGCACAATTATGGACATGAAAACGGGGAGTGCTGCGGTGGGTGCACCTGAATTGGCACGGGTGGCCGCAGGGACAACCCGATTGGCCAAATATTACAATCTTCCCTGCCTGGCAGGTGCAGCCATGTCCGACAGCAAAATCCCGGATGCCCAGGCCGCCTATGAATCTGCTCTTAGTGTAATGCTAACCAGTTTGGCCGGCGCAAACATCATTTTCGGTATGGGCGGGCTTGAACATTTGTTAACGATTGACTGTGCCAAACTGATCATGGACGCCGAATTGGAAAGAATGGTGATGAATATCATTGGCGGTATTGATGTCTCGGAAGATTCGGTCGCCCTGGATGTCATTCACCGGGTCGGGCCGGCCGGAGAATTTATGACCCAAGAGCATACCTACGATCACATGCGCGATTTTTCTCAAAATAAATTATATGACCGGCGCTCACGCGATGTCTGGTTCGAGAAGGGCGCCAGAAACCTGACCGATTGCGCATATGAAAAAGCCCGCTATGTCATTGAAAACCACAATCCCAAACCCCTGCCCGAGGGGGCTTCCGCAGCCATGCAGGCAATTACGGCGGAATATGAGGCCGAGCTCGGTCTCAGCCAGGCGTAACAACCGGTCAAATCGTATCTGCAAAATGCTTCTTGACCACAGCGGAGTAAACATAATCGATCATGGTTAAAAAATCGTAAACCGGCAGACCAGTCGCCTGTTGGACGGCCTCGCTGTAAGGCGGCATCATGCTGCATTCCAGCAGAAGCGATCTGATAGCGGGATGATCGGCCACAATTTCTTCTGCGGCCTGTACGACTTCCGCCCGGATGCCGTCGCTGTCTAATGTTCCAACCTCATCGACAACCGCATCCTTGAAATGCTTTTCATGCTGCAAGCCGCGAATCACAAGCCCGGCGGTGTCCTGCAAACCGATCTTGCCGAACACTTCGGCGGTCAAAGAATCTGAATTGGCGGTCAGCACCCCGATCTTGGCGTCCGTCGGCAGCGTCGACTGGATAAACGGAATCTGCAACAAACTGGACAGAAAGACCGGAACATTCACGGCTTCTTTGACCTCCTGGTTAAAGATGGCCATAAAGCCACAATCACCGGTAATGGCTTTTACCCCCTCACGCTCCAACTCCTGAGCACCGGCGATCATGCCTTCGATGAAGCTGTAATCGTGGGCGAAAATGCGTTCGGTTAAAAGCCCTTCCACGGTTTTGAACCGTACGGGATAATCGTAACTTTTGGCGTTACCGACATCGCCTAAGATAAACGGGGTTTCGGTGTCCAGCAGGAGGATGCCGATGGCCTCGCCGTAACTCGTCTGACCCTTTTTTGCCGTAAATATCATTTTACTATCCCTTTCTAATGTTTAAACCTAGGTTGTTCTGATTTTTGCACCTGGCTTTTGCACGAGTCGGAGGCTTCCATAGGCAAGGCACTTAAGGGCGAGGCTATAGTGAACTATGTCTCGCCCTTAACCCGCCCGCCTCGCCTGAGCGGCTCGCGATGGCGGGCGTGGTAACGCAGCATATGGGAGCCTCCGGCTCGCCCTTTGGGTGAAAATAGATGAGAAATAAAAAAGATCATTATCCGAAAAACCTTTATGAAAAAAATTCTCATCTATTTTCATGCAATGACGACGAGTTCAGTGGTTGCGGTGGACAACACTTCAGGCCCGTCTTCGGTCACCAGGACATTGGATTCAATATTGAAATGTCCGTAATGCGTAACCACGGTCGGCTCGATGGTCACCACCATCCCGGCCTTCAGCTCGGTATCATCGAAAAGCGCAATGTGGGGCGGCTCGGTGGTGGCCATCCCAATCCCATGGCCAACTCGCCCTGCCTGGTTTGACTGGACCGAAGAGCAGTCGCCCTCACCCCAGAAATCCTTCAATCCGGCTTGTTCAAATTTCTGATTGCATAATCGCGAAAGGTCGGAGGCCTTTGTGCCGGGGCGGATGGCCGCCACCGCGGTATTGCTGATGCCATTTACAGTGTCATACATCTTCTTTTGCTCCGCTGAAGGCTCACCAATGGCCGCAATCCGCGAGAAATCAGAAGAATATCCATTAACCTTGCAACCGGTATCAATCCAGAGCAAATTACCCGCTTCCAGAGCATGCTCGCTGGGATTGGGCAAAAATCCACTTTCATAATTATAAGGCCCGGAATTGCTGAGGGTCCAAACGGCTGCGCCGCCCAACTCGACGGCGGTGTCATATACAAGCGTAGCAGCATCTTTTTCCGTCATTCCCGGCTTGACGCTATGAAAACATTTTTCAAAAGCCTGGCTGCTGATGGCGCAAGCTTTACGCATGCATTCCACTTCCGCTTCTGATTTGACCATGCGCACGCCCCATAAAAGATCGGATGCATCGATAAAATCGGCTCCGGGGAGCTCTTTGGTCATTCTGACAAAATCATTGTACGGCAATCCCAGGCGCTGTTCGTTCCCCAACTCAGCACCGATTCGTCCGGTATTCAGACCCAACTCCCCCCAGGTGGCTTTTAACATATCAGACGGTATGGCGCCAAAAGAGGCATAGGTCCGAATATCATCCACCCAGGACTCGCGCTGCTGAGAATGTTCGAAAAAATCGTGCACGATCAGCACCGGATTCCCCTTTTGCGGCAGCATCATAATCGTTGGCCTGGAAAAAGAGAAGTCACCGTGGCCGCCACTGAAATACGTAAAATTGCCGGCTTCGGTGATGAACAAGGCATCTAAGCCTTCCGCCGCCATTTTCTCCCGTGCTCTTTCCCATCGGTTTTCATACTCTGCTTTGGGGAAACGCTTGTATTCGGAACTCATAAGCAACGCCTCCTTTGCTCAATACCGCTATTGTGTTCATTGAAAAAAGATTTGGCAAATAACAAAATTAATAGACCATCTGTCTGATCGAAAAGCAAGATTTTTTGATTTTTGGTTTTTAAATTTGCCGCACCAGGTATTCGGTGTCGCGGGTTCAAGCGACGGGGCTGCAGGATTTGCGGTTGAAATACGTGCTAAAGTTCATTAGTATGCACCTGAATACTGTGTGAAATTTAATAAGAATTTCAGCTTACAGTAATGGAGCAATCCTTGAAAGATAAAACCCCATACGTCATTGCCTGTGCGGTCCTGGCGCTCGACATCAAATACGCTGCTGAAAAATTGGGCACCAAGATCGGCACCAAATTTTTGGAAGGCGGCCTGCACAACCGCCCCAACCGGCTGCGCGAAAAACTGCAGGCTGCAATCGACGAGATTTCAGCCATTGACCGGTGTAACCGCATCATCATCGGATACGGCATCTGCGGTCGCGGAACCGTGGGGATCCAGAGTCGGAATATTCCGCTGGCAGTGCCGAAGGTGCACGACTGCATCGCCCTTTTCCTGGGAGGGGATGCGGCCTATCGACGTGAATTCAAAAAATATCCGGGCACCTATTATATATCGGCCGGCTGGCATGAAGAAAAAACCGAGCCCATTTCCCAACAAAAGCAGTCAGCCTATTATGGAAGTGAAAAACTGCACTATAAAGAACTGGCCGAAAAATATGGCGAGCGCGAGGCCGAGGAAACCATCCAGTTTCTGAGCACCTGGCAAAAAAATTATCAAAGAGCCGCCTTCATCGAAACCGGGGCGAAGCTTTCACCCAAATATGAAAAGTACGCCCGGGAAATGGCCAAAGAATACGGTTGGAAATACGAAAAACTCGTTGGCGACCAGAAGCTGATCAAGGCGCTTTTGACCACCGATGAGACCACCGACGAGATTCTGTTAGTGCCACCCAACCACGTCATCGACTTCGACGCCATGCAATCCACCCTTGCCGCCAACCCGGTATGGGACTCTGATGACAGCCGGCCGGCGCAAACCGAAGTTACGGTAATGGAAAAAGGCGGCCCTGATGCCGGCGAACCGGGGTATCTGAAAATCGGATTGGGAATCGATGCCGGCGGGACGTATACCGATACGGTGATCTATGACTTTAGCCGGGATCGGACCATTAGCAAGAGCAAAGCGCTGACCACCAGATGGGATTTCACCGTGGGCATCAACAAGGCCCTGGCGAATTTGGATCAAAAAAAGCTGCAGAATGTGGAGATGGTGTCCTTGTCCACCACCCTGGCAACCAATGCGATTGTTGAAGGCGAAGGTCAGAAAGTCGGCATGATTATCATGCCGGCCTATGGCCGTTTCGATCCGGACGATATCCCGTATGAGCCCAAGGCCGTGATTGCAGGACAGCTGGAAATCACGGGAAAGGAAATCTGTCCGGTGGATGAAAAGCAGGTCCAACGCGTTGTGCACCGCATGGTGGCAAAAGACAAGATCAAAGCCTTTGCGGTCTCCGGCTACGCGGGCGCCATCAACCCCGCCCATGAACTCAAGGTCAAACAAATCATTCGACAGGAGACCGGGCTGTTTGTCACCTGCGGCCATGAGCTGTCGCAAATTCTGAACTTTCAAACGCGCGCACATACAGCCATGCTGAATGCCCGTATCATCCCCAAACTGACCAAATTGCTGCTGGATTTGGAAAAGGTGCTCAAAGAGCAAAACATTTCAGCGCCCATCGTGGTGGTCAAAGGGGACGGCACCCTGATGAGTGCTGCCATGGCCAAAGAGCGGCCGGTAGAAACCATTTTGTCGGGACCGGCGGCAAGTGTGGCCGGCGCCCGGCACTTGACGGGCTTGAAAGACGCATTGGTCGTGGATATGGGCGGTACCACAACAGATACGGCAGCCCTGGTGGATGACGCCGTCAGTATCTGTGAGACCGGATCCAATGTCGGCGGCCACAAGACCCACGTCAAAGCGCTGGAGATCCGCACCGCCGGTCTGGGCGGTGACAGCCTGATTCAGTATGAAAGGGGCGCCTTCCGCCTCGGGCCCCGTCGGGTGGCGCCCATCGCCTGGCTGGGTTCCATGTACCCCGGAACCGAAAAGGCACTGGATTTTCTCAACCTGCACCTGGATCGCTACGCTTTGTCCACCCAGGACATGCAAATTTTAGCCCTGACCGGCTCGGCAGACCATCTGGACCTGACACCTTTAGAGCAAAAAATCCTGACGCTCATTCAATCAAGACCGTATTCGATTGACGAGCTTCTCAAACGAACCGACTCCCTGGTGGAAATGAGCTTAAATCTCGAGCGCCTGGAAAAGCATTTTATCGTTCAGCGCTGTGGTTTGACCCTCACCGATCTTTTGCATGTGACCGACCGCTTTAACCGCTGGGATAAAAACGCGGCCGAACGCTTCTGCCAGATGTTCTCCCGGTTGACAAAAATGGATATCCCCCAAATGGCAGCGCATCTGCTGGACATGGGGGTAACGCGCCTGACGCTGGAGCTGCTCAAACGGCAGCTGGATGACGAGGTCGATCCCGATGCCCTTCACACCTGCCCCGTGTGCCAGACTCTGGTAAAACATTTACTCGCGGGTGGAAGACACCCGTATAGCGTTCGAATTGACCTGAAGCGGCCGGTGGTTGGCATTGGAGCCCCGATCCACTTTTTTTTACCGCGCGCTGCCAAAGCTTTGGGCACGGAAGCCATATTACCTGAAAACGCGGATGTCGCCAATGCCGTCGGCGCGATCACCAGCAATGTGGTGGTCAGACGCCAGCTGCGCATCATTCCGGACGAAGAAGGGGGTTTCCTGATCGAGGGTTTGGCAGGGAAGCGCCATTTTAAAAAATTCGGCGATGCCGATGCCTGTGCGCGTGAAAAGTTGTTGCAGAGAGTCAGAGACCTGGCCCGCGCCGCCGGTACCAGCGCACAGACGGTCACACTTAAGATCGAAGACAAAATTCCCAAAACCGCGGACGGAAAGCAGATCTTCCTGGGCCGAACCATTAAGGCGAATCTGACCGGCCGGCCGGATATTGTCGTCAAGGCGAATCTACATGGCAAAACAGCCACTGCTAATTAGTGTTGTGTTCCTCAACGTCTGAGGTGTCAGATGTCAGTGTTTCAAAGTTCCGATAGAGGCGGTTCAGGTGTCAGCAACCAATAGCTCGTAGCAGATAGCTGATAGCTCATAGTTTGAATATTTGAAGTTTGGTAATCAGCCTATGAGCTGTGAGCTATGAGCTATGACCTGTTTACTTATTGTGACACCTGACACCTGAAACCGATAAAAACCATGTCTTGAAACTACTTACGGGTAATTAAGATGATACCCGTGATGACAAGTGCGGCGCCGATCAATTGGGTAAAGGAAAGTCGTTCTCCCAGTAATATGGCGGCCAAGAAAATGGTTAAAATCGGCTCGGTGTTCAGTAACATCGACGTTTTGACGGGCCCGATGATCTCAAGACCGATCAACAGCGTAACATAGCCAATGGTTAAGGCGATGCTGGCTACAGCCAGCTTGAACCAACCGGCCACTGCAATATGCTCTGCCGGACCGCCGCTGATGAACATGAAAGCGACAAACAGGATGGTGCCGATGGTCAGGCAGTGCACGTTGACCGCCTGGGTTTCAGCAGTGCGTATCGCCACGCTGCTGACGGCAACAAATGAAGCCGCACCCAGGGCGCCTAAAAAGGCAAACACAAAACCACGCCAGTTAAGACCCGCGAAAGACTGAATTTCCAGGGCCAAGGCCAGTCCGATGAATGCAATCGTGATCGCTATCAATCGAAGGGCTGTGATGGCTTCTTTTTCAGTAAAGCGAGCAATCAGCGCAACCAGGAACGGAGAGGAATAAAAGATCAGCACGGCCACACTGACCGGGATATACTGGGTGGCGCTCAGATAACCGAAGCCCATCAAAAATACCGAGATGCCCAATGCCAGGCCGGCATAGCGCTCCCGCGGCGGCAACAATAATTTTTTGCCACGGATCTTAAGAAACAGAATCAGGAGAGTAATCGTCACCGAATGACGCACGGCGTTGATCGTTGGCACATCGATTCCATCCCGATAGGCCAAGTTAGAGATGACGATGTTTATGGTAAATCCAGTTGCGGAAAGTAAAATCAGAGCGACACCGATCCACTTTGCGGTCCCGCTGGTCGCTGTCGCTGATAAATTCGCTGGTCTGGGTCTCATAATTACCTATGACCTGAAGCTTTTCGAAAAGGCCTGCGGTGCCTTTAAAATAAAAAATATTGTCATATGCGTCGCAGAGAGAGATGACAGGAAGGTGTAACCTATAGTGTTGCTTTAGAAAATTCAAGAACCTTAACATATATGCAGATCTATTTTGGAAAGGAGCAACGATATGATCAAGGTCAACACCTATTTTGACGGAAATGTCAAAAGCCTGGGGTTCGAACGTGAGACGGTTGCGTTTACGGCAGGTGTCGTAATGCCGGGAGCCTACACTTTTGATACCCTGAAGGAAGAACACCTCACGATCACGGTCGGAGAAATCGACATCCAGCCCCCCGGATCCGAGTGGCAGCGCCTGAAGGCCGGTGAAACGATCATTATTCCGGCAAACGAAAATTTTGATCTGAAAGTCGAGCAGCCCGCCTCGTATATCTGTATGTACACCTGATGTCGCCGGGTGTTTTTTTTACCCAAGAACTTTCGAATCATGTTCAATTTTCATATTGACGGAAAAATGTTTTTTTTGTATATGAAAATTGTTTTCATATTATGAAAATATAAACTTTAGCCCTCATTCATATTCATACAAAAATGAAAATCAATTTTAATTTGTATACGGGTTGGAGGCTTTCATATGCAAGGCATCCAAGGGCGAAGCTATAGTGAACTATGCTTCGTCCTTGATAACGCAGCAGATGAAAGTCTCCGGCCCGCCCACAGGGTGAATATTAATGAGATAAAATGATTTTCATCCTTTAGACTTGAGCAGTAATTTATTTTACTTTCATAATTAGCTTGACTGGCTATTAACTAATATAAACTTTAGCCCTCATTAATATTCATACAAAAATGAAAATCAATTCGATTGAACGTTGTCTGCGAGTCATCGATACCCTAAGTGATCACCCCGGGGGGCTGAAGCTGACGGAAATCAGTGCTCTGCTCGACTTACCCCCCAGTTCGGTGCATCACATGATCTCAACCCTGCTGCCCCATGATTTCATCACCCAGGATCCGGACACCAAAAGGTATTCACTGGGATTCCGATTTTTAGAAATCAGCCGCAAAATTTTGGATAATCTGGACATCCGTCAAGTTGCCCACCGGCACCTGGAAGTCTTACGGCAAGAAAGCCAGGAAGCCGTTCATCTGGCAATGCTGAGAGGTGGTAAAGTCGTTTATATCGACAAACTGGACACCCCCAGCGGCCTGTCGCTGGCCACGTACGTGGGATTTGCCACCGACCCGCATGCCGCCGCCGGCGGTAAGGTATTGCTGGCCGGCTTGAAAGATGATGCGGTCAAAGGCATTTACAAAAACAAGTCTTTGAAAGGTTACGGCAAAAATACCATTACGCGGCTGCCGGCGCTGATCGCAGAGCTGGCCCAAATTCGCGAACAGGGATATGCGGTCGACAACGAAGAATACTACGAAGGGGTGCGCTGTGTTGCCGCTCCCGTACGTTCGGGCGGTCAGGTGGTAGCCTCTATCAGCATTACGGGCTCCATATTCACGATCACCCAGCAACGCATTGAGACGGAACTTGCGGCCAGAGTCGTCAAAGCAGCGGAATGTGTATCCGCTGAATTAAAATGGTAAATGATTGAAGGGTTAAGAAATTTTCCTGATTGAATTGCTGCATGAATCATCAGCGACTACATCGTGCAAACTCATGCAAAAGGGCTCGTATCAATAGAAAAGGTAAAAGATATGAAAATAAGTTTCTCATATTTGGACGGAAAAAGCTTTTCAGCCATTAAAAGAGGTACAGGATGAAAGAGATCAGGATACACGGGAGGGGTGGCCAGGGGTCGCTGGTTTTGGCGCAGTTTATGGCCATTGCCGCCCTGGAAGACGGCAAATACGGCCAGGCATTTCCATTTTTAGGCGGCGGCGGGGAACGTCGCGGCAAGCCGATCGTTGCGTTTTGCCGGCTCAGTGATCGCCCCATCCGCACGCGCAGCCATGTGCATGCGCCCGATTATGTCATCGTGCAGGATGCCACCATCCTCAGTGAGGTCGATGTCGCCGAAGGCCTCAAGCAGACCGGATCCATCTTAATCAACACGGATAGATCGGTGGCTGATTTAGGGCTCGATCAATCGAGTGCCGTCACCATATCCGCCGATGAAATGGCCCGCCGGATCCTGGGCCGACCGATTATCAACACCGCACTTCTGGGCACATTTGCCGGCTATAGCGGTGAGCTGTCGCTGGCGGCCGCGCTGAATGCTGTGCGCAGCAAATTCCCCGGTGAACTGGGGGAAAAAAATGCACGGGTCGTTAGCGAAAGTTACCATGCATTTTTAAAGGAGAGCTCATGAAACTGACAAAGGGCGCCGTTGTCGAAGGTGGAACCTCCCTGAATTACAAGACCGGCAACTGGCGCGACCAACGACCGGAGATCGATCAGAAAGTCTGCAATCAGTGCGGTAAATGCAAAGATGTTTGCCCGGATGACGCCGTCCACCGCAATAATGAGCTTTACGAAATCGATTACGATTTTTGCAAAGGATGCGGCATCTGTGCCTATGAATGCAAGCCTGAGGCGATCAAACTATTACCGGAGGGAAAATAAGCCATGGACGACATCAGAGTGGTTGAGGGATCCGAAGCCGTCGCACTGGCGATAAAAGCCTGTCGACCGCATGTCATTTCGGCATTCCCCATCAGTCCTCAAACCCATATTGTCGAAGGCCTGGCCAAGATGGTGGCCGACGGCGATATCGATGCAGAGTATGTCAGGGTCGAATCCGAATTTTCAGCAGCCAGTGTACTGGCCGGCGCCTCAGCGGCCGGCAGCCGCAGTTATACGGCCTCGTCCTCCCAGGGGCTGTTGCTGATGACCGAGGTTTTGTATGCCAGTGCAGGCATGCGACTGCCGTTTGTGATGACCGGCGTGAATCGATCCATTTCGGCGCCGATCAACATCCAGGTGGATCATCAAGACAGCATGTCCTTGCGGGATGCCGGATTGATTCAGTTTTACGTGGAAAGCGTCCAGGAAGCGTATGACATGCACCTGGCGGCTTTTAAAATCGCAGAGGATCCCAACATCATGTTGCCGGTTATGGTGTGCATGGACGGCTGGGTGCTGACCCATTCTTATGAGCGGGTACAGTTTGTTGACCAGCAAGCCGTTGATGATTTCCTGCCGCCCTTTGCACCCGAGCATTATCTGGATCCGGCCGCACCGAAAACCTGGGGATCCTATGCCGAATCGGATGTCATGATGGAATTTAAATATGCGATTCATAAGGCCATGACCGATGGTAAACCGCGGATTCGGGAAATTCTGCGCGAGTTATCGGCAATGACCGGCCGCGATAACAACGGGCTGATTGAGACCTACCGCACCGACGGTGCCGACATTATTTTGGTGGCTCTGGGATCTGTCACGGGTACGGTTAAGGATGCCATTGACGAGCTGCGCGATGCCGGCCGAAAGGTCGGTCTGCTCAAAATCAGATGCTACCGACCCTTCCCGCACGAGGAAATCTGGCAAGCCGTAAAAGATGCCAATGTTATTGCCGTTATGGATGCCAGCTTCTCCATGGGCAGCGAAGGCTCTATCGGTCTCGATCTGAAGGCCAAATTGTTCGGCCGGCCGCAAGCGCCCATGGTGGTTGATTTTGTCGCCGGCCTCGGCGGACGTGAAATCAACGCCCGAACGATCCGCCGGTTGGTGGTGCGTGCTGAGGAAATTCACCGCCTGGGGCTGGTATTGCCCGAAGCGCAATGGGTGAACCTCGACGCAAGTATTGTTTCTTAGTTTTTATTTGTGTGCCTTTTGTGTCAAAAAATTGTATCGGAATTTTTTCACTGTCTCGTAAAGATTGAATATTTTCAATTCGGGCTCGACCGAATGGGGCAAAGGAAAAACAAATGACCGTCAAAAAAGAAACACCAAAAGAATCGCTGTTTGTCTCCGGTCATCGGGCCTGTCACGGCTGCGGCATGGCTTTAGGGGCGCGGCATATCCTGGAGGCCACCGGAGACGATGTGATCGTGGTTTCACCCACCGGCTGCCTGGAGACCTTTACCTCACCCTATGGCTTTTCTCCCTGGCGGGTACCGTGGATCCATCATGTGTTTGAAAATGCCCCGGCGGTTGCCTCCGGTGTCGTCGCCGCCCTGAGGGCTCAGGGGCGCGACCACACCCGAGTGGTGGCCATCGGAGGGGATGGTGGAACCTTTGATATCGGCTTTGGGGCCCTTTCGGGAATGCTGGAGCGCGGTGATGATGTCCTGTACATCTGTGTCGACAATGGGGCCTATATGAACACCGGCGGGCAACGCAGCGCAGCAACGCCGCCCTGGGCCGCGACGACAACGGCCCCGGCCGGCCGGCAATCCATGGGCAAGGCCGAAATGAAAAAGGATCTTCCCGAGATCGTTGCGGCTCACGGGATTCCGTATGTGGCCACCGCATCGATTGCCTATCTGGGTGATTTAAAGAAAAAAGTCAAAAAAGCCATGACCTTTCACGGGCCGCGCTATATTCAAATCGACACCCCCTGTCCGTCGGTGTGGAGCTTTCCGTCGCATCTGACACTTGAAATCGGCCGGTTGGGCGTCAATAGCGGGCTCGTGCCGCTGTTTGAAAAAGAAAACGGAACCATCACCGCAACCCGCAAAATTAAGCGCAAAGTTCCGGTCAGCGATTATCTGGATAAACAAAAACGATATCGACACCTGTTCGACTCCGAACAGGGACAGTTTGAGATCGAAAAAATACAGGCACTGGCCGACACCAACATTGAAAAATACGGGCTGTTATCCGTATAAAACTCATCGCGCAGGAGGCTGCCATGAAATTGCAAAACGGTGGTGAATATATCCAAAGCTTGCGGGCCCTGAAACCCGTCATTTATTACAAAGGCAAACGTATTGATGATGTCACACGGCATCCGGCCACCGCTCCCCACGTACGGGCAGCCGCCATGACGTACGCTTTGGCCGCTAAAGAAAAATACCGGGAGCTGGCAACAGCCACATCACACCTGACGGGGCATACGATCAGCCGCTTTACCCATGTGCATCAGAATATAGAGGATTTGATCAAAAAAGTGAAACTGCTGCGTGTGCTGGGTCAGAAAACAGGCACCTGTTTCCAGCGCTGTGTCGGCTTTGATGGCATCAATGCCGTTTATTCGGTGGCCTACGAAATTGATGAAAAGCTGGGCACCGACTATCTGCAGCGCTTTAACCGCTGGCTGACCCATATCCAGGACGATAACCGCATGGTGGTCGGTGCCATGACCGATCCCAAGGGCGATCGTTCCAAAAGCCCGGCCGACCAGTCCGATCCGGATCAATATGTTCACATAACCGAACGTCGACCAGACGGCATCGTCATCAGGGGCGCCAAGCTTCACATGACCGGTGCAGTCAACTCTCACGAAATTCTGGTGATGCCGACCACCGCTATGAATGAAGCCTCAAAGGATTACGCCGTTGTTTGTGCCGTGCCGATTGACGCGCCCGGTGTCACGATGGTTTTCGGCCGTCAGGCCAACGACGATCGCCGGGACCGCAAGGAGCGCATCGATGTCGGCAAGCCTTCTTTTGGGGCCGTCGGGGGTGAAGCGTTGCTTGTTTTCGAGGATGTCTTCGTACCGATTGAAAACGTTTTCATGGATGGTGAAATCGAATTTACGGGCGATCTCGTATACCGGTTTGCCGCCCACCACCGGGCCAATTATGGCGCCTGCAAAACCGGGCTGATGGATGTGCTCATCGGAGCCGTCAGCTATTTAAGCCTTATTCAGGGCACCGCCAAGGGGTCGCATGTCCGCGATAAAGTCACGGAGATGACCCATTTAAGCGAAACCCTTTACAGCTCATCGATTGCCTGCTCGGCCGAAGGCTGGCCCACCGCCTCCGGTGCCTACATGGTGGATACCATGCTGGCCAATGTCTGCAAACAGAACGTCACCCGTTTTCATTTTGAAGTCGCCCGTCTGGCGCTGGATCTGGCCGGCGGATTCATTGCCACCCTGCCCAGTCAGCATGATTTTGAAAACGAAGATGTCGGCCATCTGGTACGTAAATATTTTTCGGGGGTCACCGAAATTCCGACGGAGGATCGCGTTAAAATTGCCCGCATGATTGAGGCCATGACCGGCGGCACCGCATTGGTGGAGTCCATGCACGGAGCGGGCTCCCCGCAGGCACAACGCATTATGATCTACAGGGAGGGCAAGCTCGCAGAAAAGATAAAGCTGGCCAAACGCCTGGCCGGGATTATAGACCCGGATGATTAGGCACGCTTTCCAAATTTATAAGCACCTTGAATTCAATCGGACCGGTCGGTACACCTCAGCATTCAACCGCTACCTATTTAAAGGAGGTCGATGAACGATGGATTCCATTTTCGAATACATGCAGCGATACGACTTCGAAAACCTGTTTTTCTGCCAGGACAAGGCCCTCGATTTCAAGGCGGTTATTGCCATCCATGATACCACTCTGGGTCCGGCCACCGGCGGTTGCCGGATGTGGCAGGATTATCCCAGCGAGAGGGATGCGGTTGAAGACGCCCTGCGGCTGGCAAGGGGTATGACTTACAAATACGCCGCTGCCGGGGTGAATCTGGGCGGGGGCAAGGCGGTGATCATCGGCGACCCCAAACGCACGGATCGCGAGCCGATCTTCCGGGCCCTGGGCAAATTTATCAATCGTCTGGGCGGCAAATATATCACCGGAGAAGACGTGGGCACTACCCTGCAGGATATGGAATATATTCGCATGGAAACCGAGCATGTCGTTACCCTGCCCACCTATTTGGGCGGAGCAGGCGACATTGCCCCCATGACGGCCCTGGGAACGATTCGCGCCATGCAAGCCTGCTGCAACCGGATTTACGGCTCCGACAGCCTCGATGGGAAACATGTGGCAGTACAGGGGCTGGGGGCAGTGGGTCATAATATGATCGAGCTGCTGCATGAGCTCGGCGCCCGCTTAACCGTCACAGACATCGATCCTGCCAAAGTGGAAGCCATGACGGCCCGTTTCGGGGCCAGCGCCGTGGAGCCCGATGCCATCTATGATGTGGATTGCGACATCTTTTGTCCATGTGCCCTGGGCAAAGTGATCAATGACGACAGTCTCAAGCGGTTGAAATGCAAAATCATTTGCGGCTCGGCCAACAATCAGCTGGCTGAAGAACACCACGGCGACCAGCTGGAAAAAATGGGGCTGGTCTATGCCCCGGACTACATCGCCAATGCCGGTGGCACCATCTATGATACCGATCGGCTGGGCGTCGGTGGGGTCAGCCATGAACGCGGCAAGGCCAGGGTGACCCGCATCTATGATAACATGCAGCGGGTGTTTGACATCGCTGACCGGGACCAACTGCCGACCTATCAGGCCGCCGACCGTATGGCGGAGGAAAGAATCAGGCAAATTGCCGAGGTAAAAAAATATACGGATGGTTTTTAAAGACGACATTCGGAAACAATTGGAGGAGATATGTCAAAAAGTCAAGTGAGCATCGTCAAGACCGAGCCACAACCTGATTACGAAGCCGTGCTGGCCGCCGTGCGCAAGAGCATTGATCTCATTGGCGGCCTGGATGACATCGTCAAATCGGGCCAACTGGTGTTAATCAACCCCTCTTGGGTGGCCGCTCCAGCCGATAAAGAGACCGGGACCTGCACCTGGCCCGAAGTCAGCCGGGCCGTGGCCGATGTGGTCAAAGCGGCCGGCGCACGACCCATCATTGCCGAATCCTCGGCTGTGGGCGTAGACTGCGAAAAAGTCGTTAAAGAATCGGGGCATGCTGAATTAAGAGACCTGGGTTATGAAGTGGTCAATCTCAAAGATGACAAAACGGTCAAGCTACCGGTTCCCGGGGGTGGATTGATATTAGACCCCATGCCGGTCTGGGAAACCGTGGATCGGGCTGACGTCATTATTACCGTTCCGGTTTTAAAGACGCATGATCAAACCGAGATGACCTGCTCGATCAAAAAACTGAAAGGCCTGCTGCCCGACAAAACCAAACGCGCCTTTCACCAGCAGGGATTATATGACGCGGTCATCGATTTAATGACCGCCGTCAAACCATCGCTGACCATCGTCGATGCCATCATCTGCCAGGAAGGCATGGGCCCCATTTACGGCGACCCGGTGGAGATGGATCTGGTTCTGGCCAGTCGGGACCTGGTGGCGGCCGATACCATTTGCGGGCAGATTATCGGCTATCAGCCGGAAGATCTGAAACTGTCGGTCAATGCAGCCGAGCGCGGTCTGGGAACTATGGACCCGGCAGCGATTGAGGTCGTTGGCGAAACGGTCGAATCGGTTCAGCGCCGCTTCGTCAGGGCCTCTGAGGCTGCGCCCAAGGTTACGGTAAATGGTTTCAAGCTGGTTTTCGGGGAGGAAACCTGCACCGGCTGCCGCAACACCGTTTATTCCATTCTTCACCAGCTCGATGGCGAGGGCAATCTCGATTATCTGGAGAAAATCGCGATTTTAACCGGCGGGGCAGCGTTTCCAGAGGAAGGTGCGGCTAACGGTGTGGTCACGGTGGGCGATAAATGTACGCCCAAAGATCGACGCGGTGATCGTCACGCCAAGGGCTGCCCGCCCAATAGCGTAGATGTCGTTCAGGCCATATTGGGCGATCGAGGCGAGGCCAAACGGACGTATGCCGACGATCCCGATTCCGATTAGAGTAACTGTCAAAAATAGGTTCCGGTTGACCTCGCTTTTGCTTTAAGAGTCATTGCGAGCGCAGCGAAGCAATCTAATTAGAGCATCGTAATCCGCTATGGTGGATCAGATTGCTTCGTCGCTGAGCTCCTCGCAATGACAGCATATCGGAACCTATTTTTGACAACCGCTATCGTCTCCGGTGCAGACCTTGTAAACCTGTACCAAAAAAAGCTGGCGGATGATGACATCCGCCAGCTGGCTTACGTCGAAACGTAGGTGGGCATTCCGAGCCCAGCGTTTGACTTTGACAGCGCCCGTCGCCGCTCTTGTTTAATTTATGTTTGAACTTAACTGGAGGGTTTGGTCAATCGTATGGCTTCTTCAACCGCTTCGGTGACATCCTGACCATACCCATCCGCCCCGATTAAATCCGCCCATTCCTTCATAACGGCGGCCCCGCCCACCATGGTTTTAACCTTATCTCGCATGCCGGCCTCTTTGAGCGCCTCCTCCAGTTTTTTTTGTCTCGCCATGGTGGTGGTCATCAGAGCCGAGGTGGCGATGATATCCGCCTTGAGTTCTTTGGCTTTTTCAATAAATGTCTCTATGGGCACATCGCAGCCCAAATCATGCACTTCAAAACCATAGACCTCCAACATGGTCCCGACGATGCGTTTGCCGATTTCGTGGATGTCTCCCTGAACGGTTCCGATCACCACAACGCCCATCTTTTTTTTCGCTTCCTGCCGGGGTATATGTGGATCCAGCACATCCATGGCCTTTTGCATGGCGGCGGCGGATAGCAGCACTTCCGGTAAGGCGTAATCCTCTTTGGAAAATAAATCACCCACCTTGATCATGCCCTTGGCAAAGCCTTCGCCGATGAACTCCATTGGATCAAGGCCTTCGGCAATAACCTTGTTAGCAATGTCGACAGCGGCATCGTCGTCACCGGCGACAACAGCTTCTATAGCCGCTTTAATCAGGTCTTCTTTACCCATTTTGAAACCTCCAAACCCAATATCTGCGTTACATAGCCTTTCAAAAACATCGCTCTGAGAAAGTCAACTACCCTTATTTATCGACACCCAGTTCCGCTTCGGCGCCCTCGACAATCGATCGAATCGTCGCCAGGACGTCCTCCGGTAATGGATCCGGTTGGTGGGTTTCCAATATTTCCCTGGCTTTGGCAGAGGCTCTTGCATACAGATCGGTCCCCCCCAGATCTTCCCATTTGGATCGTCTTCTGCGGTCGATCAGGTCCGGCTGGGATTGGGATCTCATATGCTTGAGGGTGTGTTTCTGAGCCAGAAAATCCTTGAGCGGCCCGACATCATGAATGACATCCACCGCCAGATTTTCATCATTGACCGGAATTCCATTTAAAACATGCTTGATCATTCCGGCAAATTCATTATCCATCACCAACTGACCGAAATCTATTGTGACGCCGCTTTCGAGCATCCCCAGGCCGTAAACCACGTTGACGCCTGCCAACGCAGCGAGTAGCCCGGTGAGTGTTTTTTCGTGCCCAGCCTGGGCGTCACCCACTTTGCTATCGCCCTAACCACCAGCGGCAAAGCATGGCAGGGCGTATTTGCGGGCCAACTGAGCCACGCCGGCGGTGATCATGCCGCATTCAGGAGACCCTACCGTTGCCGTTGTGCGCCATAGATCGATCGGGCAGGTGGAGCTCCCATATACCACTGGGGCGCCTTTCCGGACCAGTTGATTGAGGACGAGGCTGCCGAGTACTTCGGCATTCAATACCACCAGCGTTCCGGCCAGTGTCACCGGCGCCGAACCACCGGCCATGGTCATCGATACGATATTAACGGCCAGCCCGGAACGCGCGCCTTCCATAACAATTTCGCAGTGCTCTCTGGAAAACGTGAGCGGGCTCCCCGGGCAGGTCACAAAAGTCAGCAGGGGACGTTCCCGGAGTGTCTCCTTGCTGCCGACAATGGCGGTCAGCATTTCGACAATTTTCCTTGAACAGTACCCATTGACCGGACCTAACCAGTGGTGTTTGGACGTATTGGTTAACGAGGCTTCGGCATTATGCAGGGACACGGTTTCCTGGGGAACGTCATGAGAGACCATAATCCGTTCATAGGTATCCAAATTATCCAGATAATCAACAATCCTGGCGGCATTGACCACATCCGCTTTGACCGTCTCACGATGTTCACCCGTGTAAGGATCATTGATCTTAATGCCTTCACCGAAATTGGTAAACGTCACCCGGTTTCTTCCCAGCACAACGTCATTTTTAGGAGTGCGGCCACAGGCCACAAACTGGGACGGCGTTGATTGGATGGCATCTTCGACCACCAGAGGCGGAATTTTGACGATCTTATTTTTCGCGTTCACGAACGCGCCGGCTCCAGCGAAGACCTCCATGGCTTCTTCGTCATCAACGTAGACACCGGTCTTTTGCAGAACTTCCAGGGTCGCCAGGTGAATGTCCTCAAGCGCATCATCGCTGAAGACATTCAGGCTGAATCCACCGGTTTGGACGCTCCCGGCATGTAAACTGCGTTTCATGAATACACCTCCTTTCCAGAGGCTTGCCCGACACCGGGCAATGTCTGTTTTAGCGTTACCATGTATACAACTTTAATAGATGAGCATTTATATAGATCACCATCCTATTTGCATATCAGATAATATATTCTCATCTATTTTCATGCAACGTATTAATATGTCAAAGTCCGAATTGTGTGTCAAGAAACATGAATCGCATGAATGTGGATCGGTTGCAAAAAATTTTAAAATTCCATATGTTGATGAATCGACCCGCACTTTGATCCATGAAGTCAGTACCGAAGGGTAGATTGATCGGTTCGGCACCCTACTTTTCCGATCGCAGAACCTTTTTTTGATCTGAAGATTTCAGTGTCAAAGGAGTTCAACATGCGGAAAACACCCAATTATGAACAATTTTTGCAGTTTAGCACCCACGGCGTCATCGCTACCGATCGGGATGGCCGCATCCGGTTTGTAAACAAACGCGCCAGAGAAATCCTTAAATTTATCAAAACCAAGATGATCGGGGTTCAGATCACAAAGCTATTGCCCAAAACCAGTGAATTGGTGACCCAGTGCCTGGCAACCGGCAAGCCTCAGTTGGAAAGCCAAATCCAGGGAAAGCGCGTTAATCTGATTGTCAATATCAATCCGATCAAAGAAGGCAAAACTGTTAGCGGCTGTGTTTGTAATTTCCTGCGGTTGGATGAATTTGAATCAACCGCCTGGAAACTGGAATCCTTTGACCTGGTGGATCGGCAATTTAAGACCGTTTTCGAATCCTCTTCGGACGGCATCTGGATTTGCGATAAAAACGGACGGGTGGTTCTGATCAACAGGGCTTCAGAGCGGCTGGGGGGGATTAAAAGAGAAGATATTATCGGAACCAAGGTCTCCGATCTTGTTAAAAAAAAGAGATTGTACAGCAATTATGTAACCGATGAAGTCATTGAAACCAAGCGTGTGGTCAGCCAGTTGCAACATGTAAAAAACACCAAAAAAACGGTGCTTTGTACAGGCATACCGGTTTTCGATCGCAACGATAAATTGTCAATGGTGGTGATCAATGAAAGGGATATCACCCAATTAGAAGCGCTCAAAGTACAACTGGAGGAGACGCGTAAAGAAAAAGATCGCTATAAAAATGAACTGACCGAACTGAGCATGCTCGAATTGAAAAGACAAAAAATTGTCGCTGAAAGCAACCAAATGCGCGACATTTTAAAGACCGCCCTCAAACTTGCGCGCCTGGAAGTGACTGACATCCTGCTTTTAGGCGAATCCGGCACCGGCAAAGGGCTTTTGGCCAAATTCATTCACAATAACAGCCAGAGAAAAAAGAAACCGTTTATTCAGATTAATTGTGCGGCCTTACCCGAAAACCTCCTGGAAGCGGAGCTGTTCGGTTATGAAAAAGGCGCTTTTTCAGGTGCCGACGAGCAGGGCAAGCCCGGGCTTTTCGAGCTGGCGCATGAAGGCACGCTATTCTTGGACGAAATTGGGGAGCTGCCCTTTTCAGTGCAGGCCAAGCTGTTGAAATATCTGGACGATCATGAGGTCCAGCGTTTAGGCGGGATCAAAGCCAAACCCATTGACTGCATCATCATCGCCGCAACCAACCAGGATATCGAAAAATTTGTAAGACAAAAAAAGTTTCGCAAGGACTTATTTTATCGCCTTAACATTTTAACCATCAAAATCCCGCCCCTGCGGGAGCGCCCGGATGATATTTTTGAATTGGCCAACAGCTTTTTACGCCATTACAATCGCAAATATAAGCAAAAGAAAAAACTCAATCCCCTGGCCCTATCCTTATTGCAGGGCTACTCTTTTGCCGGAAATGTCCGTGAACTCAAAAATATTATTAAAAAGGCGGTAGTCATGAGTGAAGGGAATGTGATCGATACGGTTATATTAAGCAGCATCGGCAAGGAAGTGCTTGAAGACCGTTGGAAGGTGAGAGGGGCAGATAAAAAAATAAATAATCTGGTGGATATGCTTTCGGCGCTCGAAAAAGAGATGCTAAAAAATGCCATGCGGCATTGCAAGTCAACACGTGAGATGGCCCATTTTTTAAACATCAGTCAGCCGACCGTTGTACGAAAGCTTAAAAAGCATCGGCTATCACGGTCAATCATTCAGACCTGAATTTTGCATTAAAATTACTGTGAAGTGGAGATAATAGTGACAGCAAGTCAATCAAACTATGAAAGGAGGTATAAATCATGTTAGTAAAATCCAGGATGAGCAAGTATCCCCTGACCATCGGCCCAGAAGAGTCCCTTTCAGATGCACATAAATACATGCTTGAGCAAAATGTTAGACATTTGCCTGTCGTAAAACCGGATGATAAGGTGCTCGGATTGATTGCTGAAGATGATCTGCTCAAAGCCCAACCGTCCAGTGCGACCTCATTGAGCGTCTGGGAAATTCATCATCTGCTGATGGAAGTTAAAGTCAAAGCCGTCATGGTACGGGAGGTTATCACCACAACCGAAGATACCCCGATTGAGGAATCCGCTCACATCATGCTTGATAAAAAAATCGGTTGTCTGCCGGTTCTGCGGGATGACAAACTGGTGGGTATCATCACCGAAAGTGATATTTTCCGCACCTTTATGGAGTTGTTTGCCGCCCGTGAAAAGGGCCTGCGAATCACCCTTGAGGGACCGAACAAGGCCGGGGAATTAGCGAAAGTTACCAAGGCAGTGGCGGATGAAGACGGCTACATATCCGCGTGCGGCACTTTTCACCTGGAAGATACCGCTAAAAAAGGCATTATTCTCAAAGTTAGAAATGTCGACCGCGATACACTAGTCAATGCGTTGTCAAAGATTGAAGGATCAATAGTCACCGACATTCGCAAGATCTAACCACCGCATTGACAAAAACACTCTTAATACCTGAATTTTTCACGAGCCGGACGCTTTCAAATGCTTGAGGGATTCAAAACCGATAAACGAAAGGTCGCAACCGGAATTCAGATTACCTTTCGTATCGGCGGTGCGGGTCCGCCGCTTTTGCTGTTACATGGCTATCCGCAAACCCATCTGATGTGGGCCCAGATGGCGCCGCGACTGGCTCAGCAATTCACGGTGGTCATGAGCGATTTGCGCGGCTACGGAGACAGCGATAAGCCGGAATCTGATCCGCGACATGCGACCTGCGAAGATTATCGCGCGGCAGCCTCTATTGATCTGGAACACGACCGCGATGACCGTGAAGCAGGCAGAAAAATTCAGTGCCCCCTCTTGGTGCTATGGGGCGATGCCAACCAGGTGC
>JAHEIW010000010.1:60132-68230 GCA_024639185.1 Deltaproteobacteria bacterium
ACCTGCGAAGATTATCGCGCGGCAGCCTCTATTGATCTGGAACACGACCGCGATGACCGTGAAGCAGGCAGAAAAATTCAGTGCCCCCTCTTGGTGCTATGGGGCGATGCCAACCAGGTGCTGCAACAATTTGATATACTGGAATGCTGGCGCACGGTTTCCGACAATGCTGTGGAAGGTCATGTTTTGCCCTGCGGCCATTATTTACCGGAAGAAGTACCGCAGAAGGTTATCGAGGCGTTTGAATCCTTCTTTTAAAAATTAGGTGTAGCCAGACACTCCTAGCCAACGACTTTCAGCTTCGGTGGGATAGGCTGGGGGTCGTAGCCGCTGTCGGCGGTGATGCAGGGAACCCCTTCAGCGGTTATGAGATCCCGTAACATTCCTACGGTGGCATCATCCGGGGAATTGATATGATGTAGTTTGTAATCCAGTCCCAGCGCATCATATTTGGACAGGCCCAGTTTGTGATAGGGCAGCAATTCAATGCCTAAAACACCGGGAAGGTGGTCAGCAACAAATTTGGCGGTGGCTGCAATGTTCTCCCGGCTGTCATTAAGCGACGGTATCACCGGGACGCGAATCACCATGGGAATATCAAGCTGAGCGATACTTCGGGCATTTTGAAGAATGGTTTTATTACCAACGCCTGTCAGCGCTTTATGCGTTTCATCATCCATGTGTTTTATATCAAATAAAACAAAATCAGCCCGCCGGACGGTCTCTTCAACAGCTTCCCAGCGAAAGAACCCACAGGTTTCTATGGCCGTGTGAATTCCCAATTTTTGACATTCTTGGATAGCCGCCTTTAAAAAATCCGGCTGGGTCAAAGGCTCGCCACCACTGAAGGTGACACCCCCGGAAGAATTCCGATAAAAAACCATATCTTTTTTGATGACCTGGACCAGCTCAGTGGCTGACATTTCCTCACCCAGCCAATCACGCGCGCTCGCATGGCAGACCTTGATACATTGCCCGCACTGGATACAGATTCCATCTGAATAAGCGCCGTCTTTGGCAGGAATGGCAACTTCTTCCGGGCACTCCCGTTCGCAAGCATGGCATGCAACACACCTCGAGGGAAAGATGCCGATTTGCGGCAGACGATCCTGCGATTCGGGATTGGCGCACCAGGGACAATGCAGGGGGCAGCCTTTCAGAAAGACCACGGTGCGGGTACCGGGACCGTCCGCTACCGACCAGCGCTGGATTTCAATGACGATGTTTTTCATTTCAGGCCATTAACTAGAATCTATCTCAATTCGCCTCAGGCGGATTAACACCAAATGAGCTAAAATTAAAAATGATCAAAAATGCCTAAAATTATGGTCTCGCTGCGCTCCATTTACTATTATAAGAATGACAGAATTCCTCAATTTTAGGCACTTTAGGCACTGCTAACTTACCTGCACCTCTGGAACTTATTTCTCTGTCATTCAAGATAGACTACTAATTTGGAATCAAAGACTTTCATGGGTCGTTCGGCGAATGATTTCGTTCTGTACTTGTTCGGAAAGATCATTAAAAAGTGCACAATAGCCGGCGACGCGAACCACCATGTCACGGTAGTTATCCGGATTTTTCTGGGCATCCCGCAGGGTTTCTGGGCTGATGACGTTGAACTGGCAGTGATAGCCGCCGAGTTCAAAATAGGATCGAATCAAATTGGCCATGCCGGCCAGGCCGCGCTGGCCCTCAATGGCCGAGGGCAGCAGCTTGAGGTTGAGCAGGGTGCCACCAGGATGCAGTTCATGGTTGACTTTGGCTTCAGAGCGCATGGCCGCCGTGGGGCCGCTGGTATCTGTTCCCGGATGCGGTGAGCAGCCTTCAGCCAGTGGTTGGGTTGCTTTGCGCCCACAGGGCAGCGCACCCACCACCGAACCGGTGGGAATATTATAGGTCAGACCCATAATGGCGCTATGGAAGGGGTTGCCCAGCGTATCTTTATAGCGGCTCAGCCCTTTGTCATTATAGTCGGTCATTTCGACCTGCAGACGATCGACATAATCATCATCATTGCCGAACTTGGGGGAATTTTTGAGCAGCTGCTGAATTTCCTCGTGGCCGATAAAGTCGTCATCCAGGGCTTTTATCAGCTGGTCCATGGTGATATTTTTTTCTTCAAAGACATTCTTTTTAATGGCCGCCAGTCCGTTGGCGCAGTCGGCGGCACCCACCACAATCCAACCGGGGCCGACATTATAACGCGCACCGCCGTCCACCAGGTCTTTGCCGCTCTCCATGCAACCTTCAACCAGCAGCGAAAGATAGGGGCGGTGGACCATTTTACGATGCAGTCTGTGCTCGATGACGGTCGAGACCGCACAGTGCTTCATAATGTGGTCGACCTGCTTAAAAAAGGTTTCTTTCAATTCTTCGAAAGACGCAAACTCCCGCGGATTTTTGGTGGGCAAACCCATCTGTTCACCGCTGAGGCGGCTGCGCCCCTGATTAAGAGTCCACTCCAGGGCGGCGGCCATATTGTAGCCGCCGGCATCGGTCCACTCGTAGACCTTGCGATGATGGGGCACCACACAGCCGAGCAAGGTCCACTCCCGGGCATCATCGGGCCGTAACCCCGCGTACATCATCATCTGGGTACCCACCCGGTCATTGTGAAAGGCCGGAAAGCCGATACCCTTGCGGGACAATGCACAGCAGGCCAGCAAAAATTCTTCCGGTGTATCCGGATGAATGATGACGCTCAGGGAGGGCTGCGGCAGCGCCACCTGCGCGGTGGCCTCGACGGCCATAAAGCTGATATCATTGACGGCATCACTGCCGTCGATGTTGCGGCCGCCGACACTCAAATTGGTAAATCCGCTGTAGCCGGCATAATAACGGCTGCCGTTTTGGGGTAAAAGCCAGATGAGTTCGGCTATTTTGATCCAGACGCAGTTAATGATTTCCTGGGCAAATTCCTGGTTGATCGTGTCTGTTTTAAGATCAGCCTGATAAAACGGATTCATATACATGTCGAAGCGCCCGATATTGAAGGCCGGGCAGTTTTCAGAAAGAAAACAACCCAGCATCACAAACCAGAGCATTTGAGCGGCTTCCCAGAAATTGCGTGGTGAGAATTCCGGCACCCGGCGGCAGTTGGCGGCAATGGCTTCCAGCTCCTTTTTGCGAGCAGGATCCGGTTCTTTGAGGGCCAATTCCTCGGCATGCAGGGCATAGCGTTGGCCGAGCGCTATAATGCCTTCACAGGCTTCGATGGCCGCCTGGTAATAATCGATTTTAGCCAGGTCATCGACATTGGTGTAGTCCAGGGTTTTTAGTTTTTCCTTGGCCTCATCGCAGATGGCTCTGTATCCTTTGGGAAAAATGATATCCTGAAAATCAGGCGTAATCTCCCCCACATGACTGCGCCATTTCATTTCGGTGTCCAGAATATCCGTATTGACACCGATTTTGAGGGTGTCTGCAGGAAACTGTGCCAGAGCGTTTTCTTCAATCGATTTGCCTTTCCAGTAGGGAATAATTTCTTCAACAAACAGGCGCTCCTGTTCCGGATCGATATAATAGGGATCGCGCGGTCGTGTTTGAATGGTGTCCAGTTCTTTGGCCAGCCACTGCCATGAGATTTCAGGGACCAGAGCGCCCATGCGG
The DNA here is from genome assembly GCA_024639185.1 of Deltaproteobacteria bacterium. Lineage (GTDB taxonomy): Bacteria > Desulfobacterota > Desulfobacteria > Desulfobacterales > JAHEIW01 > JAHEIW01. Next base: position 63,745 of record JAHEIW010000010.1, read on the forward strand.
CGCCCGGAGCCATGGGTTCCCACAACTAGCTCGTCGTCAAAGATATTGAGCGTAATGGTTTCGCAGGCCAGCCGAAAGGCTTTGGCCAGACGCACAGGCGTAGCCTGGCCTTCGGTTTGTTTGTAGGATCGGGTAAACGCCAGGGCACGCTCCATGCAGATGGCCGGCTTTGAATCCAAATAGGCATTTTTTAAACGCTGGGTTCGCGTCCCCGTCTTTAAACCGTGAGCCGATTCACGCGTATCGTTCGTTAAATCAATGGCTTCCTGTGCTGGCATGGCTGACCTCCCTTATATGAGGATTTGGGTCTAATTTCTATACTTGTATACAAGAATACAGGTTGGCTTGTCAAGCCATTTCTCCACAAATTAGATAGCTTACTACAATTTTCTAACTGAGAACGGCAAATATCTCAAATTGCCCCGTACAGATTTAAAATAACGGTATAAAAAGTTAATCTATGCTTTACATCACTCATAGAATTGAGGTTATCATCTAGGAATCCAACATCACAATAATTTATACTTTTCATCAGCACACCCAACAAATTTTTGCTCTCTCAAAATTTCAGCTTCAGGCAATATACAATTTGAACAACAGCGAAATATTGTAGGTTTTTAAAAGAAATATGCACTCCGTCATCTCGTCAGCTATGGCAAACTTGTGCAAATTTGATATGCAGATTGATTTATAAAATCGCCAGCATTTCAGCACTGAACAGGACTGCAATCAGATTCCCTTTCAATAGTTATTAATCAGGTCCAGTATTTTTTCTTACCAAAAATATTATTAAGGAGTAGTGCATGAAAATTTAAGGTATTGTTGGAAGCAATAGAAAAGAAGGTGTTTCCGGTGTTCATAAGTTGGTAACAACGGTTTTAGAAAACACTGACTGTGATTACGAAATGATCTCATTGCGGGGTAAAAAGATTAGCGGGTGCATTGCCTGTCTGGGTTGTGTCAAAGACAACATCTGTAAACTCGAAGATGACTTAACAGAGCTGCGTCCGTTGATAGCCGAAGTAGATGCCTATGTCATTGGTGCCCCAAATTATTATTCCACATTAAATGCAGCAATACATGCTTTTTTAGAACGCTGGTACCAATTTCGCCATCAGGAGGGAGATACCCTGTGGGGTAAATTGCGAGTTGCTGTAGGTGTGGGCGGCACATCCGGAGCTTTTCCCGCTGATGATATTGTGAAATTTTTTCTGTATAGTTTAATCGAAACCGTTAGCAAAGTTACCGGCCAAGGTGCCGCGTCATGTTTTTCATGCGGTTTCGGTGAAACTTGCAAGGTCGGAGTGCCCGCTCTGCTTTATGGAGAAGGGGTAAAAATAACCGAAGACATGATTCCAAGGGTTACCAAGCAACCGGAAGTGATGGAAGCCGCCGCAGCCGCAGGCAAACAACTGGGTGAACGGTTGCGAAACGGTCATGACCGCAAGGCGGTTACCCAAAAAATGCAGAAAACCTTAATGCAGATGTTCTCCGAATCAGCCTAATTTCAGTCTGGTTATGAGTTCTCGATTTGATTAAGCGTATTTTTTGAAGATTGGTTGGTACAGTCTACTATGTATCAGGAGCGTCCTATGACTTTGGGAGTATGCACGTAAGCCCCACTTCTAACCAAGCCAAAATTTGTTCTATTAGCTGATGCATTATACAGACAGGCTCCTCGCCATCTGGGGTGCGTTGATAATGTTTGAATTGACCAAAGTTTGAAATACCAATTGATTCCATAGCGTGTTTCATGTAACCAGAAACTATCTCGAATGATTTCAACTAAATTGATAGTTGCTTGTTAGGTGATATTTACAAGAAAGAAAGGGGTAACATGGTCAATGAATGCACCACAATTTCAAAAAAAGGATCGCTTTGATCTCAAGGGTTGCAAAAGAACCATGAAAGCGGTTGTTACAACCGGCAACGGAGGTTATGAAAAACTCGAGTATCGGGATGTCCCGATCCCAGTGCTTGCCTCTGGGGAGGTTCTTCTGCAAGTCCTTGCAGCAGGCGTAAACAATACGGAAATCAATACTCGCCTTGGTTGGTACTCTTCCAAGGTCACGGCGAGCACAGAAGCCCTCACGACCGGGGAAAAAGAAATACAAGAGGCAAAGGCACAGGGAGATGGCGGCTGGAATGAGGCGACACCCTTTCCATTCATTCAGGGCACAGATTGTTGCGGTAGGGTGGTTGCCATTGCACCGGGGGGTGATGAAAGCCTTTTAGGTTCACGAGTTTTGGTTCGGTCTTGTATGCGCAGTACAGGATGGGATTCATTGGAAAACATTTGGATGGCTTCTGATTTTGACGGCGCGTTTGCACAATTTGTAAAAGTACCTGCAACCGAGGTTTTCCCAGTAGACTGCGAGTGGAGTGATGCCGAGCTCGGCACCATTCCATGCGCCTATGGTACGGCTGAAAATATGGTCTACCGGACAAAGGTTGCAAAAGGTGAACATGTATTGATTGCGGGCGCTTCGGGCGGTGTCGGGTCGGCAGCTTTGCAGCTGGTAAAGCGACGGGGAGCCTTTGTAACAGCTATCGCAGGAAAAGCAAAGCTTGAAAAAGTACAGGCGATAGGTGCAGATCAGGTCATTGTTCGTGACGAAAACATTGTGGATTGTCTGGGAGAAAAATCCGTGGATGTAGTCGTTGACAACGTTGCAGGGCCTTGCTTTGGTGGGATGCTCAAAGTATTGAAGCGAGGCGGGCGGTTTGTATCCTCGGGCGCCATTGCTGGGCCACTTGTGGAACTTGATATGCGCGACTTTTATTTAAAGGATTTGACGCTGATTGGATGTACTGCGTGGGATGAGCCTATTTTTCCCAACCTTATTTCCTATATCGAAAAAGGTGAGATCATACCCCTCCTGGCTAAAACGTTTCCACTAAAAAAAATTGTCGAGGCACAACGCGAATTTACAGAAAAAAAGCATGTGGGCAAATTCGTTTTGATTCCACCACCAATCGATGATGTAAAGCAATATCAGCTTTAGCTGAATTAACAATGCATTTGATCCTGACGAAGATCTCAAAAGTATTACTGTCTGTTTTTGGCCGCCTGCAATCGATTCCACATGATGATCCTGATCTAACACCTGAGAAATGGTGTATGGTACAACCATGCATGAAGATCCGGATCGCCTCCAAAGAGATAATCATAAGTCAACCCCTGTCATCATTTCGGGTTTATTTTTTGGGTTTTTTTACCGTTGGCGTCAGTCTATATTTTTTCCATATTCAAAATGGCGAAAATTCCCGCCTGTGGTGGGGTGTTTCCCTTTTGCTTTGGGGAATCGGCACGCTTCTTGCCGGAACAAGTTACCAGGCGTTTGGCTACGAAATCAAATGCGCAGGGAGGCAGGTCTGCAGTTGGACCAGCTGGTGGGAGGTCGTTTACCTCATGTTCCAGCAGGTCAGCATGAATGCGATGCTGGTCGCTATAGCATATTCCTGTACTACAGGAACATTTCAGATTGTGTTGCTGTGTTATGCATTAGTGAGTTCCCTGGTATACGTTATTATTGTTTGCATCGGAGGAATAGTGCCGGTAAAATCACTCATTACTTTTGAATTCATGCTTTGGGTCTCGGCCCCGGTTTTCTTTTTTATCTGTTTTTTTAATGCTTGGCGGTACCTCATGTTCAGGGAATCCATGGACCTTGTGCTTTTGGGTTCCTGGATTATACTGCTTGGTACCAATATGGCCTATTGGATCTACAGCAAACATGGCATTACAAAAAAATTATGGGCAAAGGGAATCTGGTTCTCTGAAAATGACGTGCTTCATGTTTTTTTGATGTTCTGGATGATCTATATCGTAACGGTAGTGGCCAACCGAATCAAAGATTATACTATACCGATTCTTCAGGGATAAATAGCGCCGTATACGTGGCCGGAAATGTGGGTGTTGACCGGACAGTAGTTAAAGCTGGCACCACAGCGGAAACACTGCAGGGCTTGACACATTTGGGAATCGCCCAAAATCTTGAGAAAATAGTAGGAACAGGTACATATCTATTTTCTAAAATACCATTTATCCCAGAATAGGAGGTTCGCGTCCAGACACTCGTAGTCGACCCTTAAAAGCGCGGCTAATTGCCAGCTTTCCAGATACCAGCATAGTTTGTAAATCAACTTGCCAAACCACCCAGATATACTCAGATGATACCCTGAACGGATTTAGGTGGCTGCTTCTGAATGCAGCGAAAATTTTTGCTATATTTTATCAAGTGCAAAAATCGAGGATTGCTTGATGCATTATGTAATATCCTAGTGGCCTTCCTTGACTGTGGAAGCCGGCGAAACAAAGCTAATATTTCTTGAAGAAATAAACGCTGAAAACGAGTTAGCTCTCGCTTATGCGGGTTATGGAAAGCTACATAAGCAGAAGGGTGAAATACCTAAGGCCAGAAAGTATCTAACAGAGGCTCTGGAAATATTAGGACGCCTCGGCACCTTGAGTGAACCGGAAAAG
>JAHEIW010000066.1 GCA_024639185.1 Deltaproteobacteria bacterium
GCCTAAGCGTAAAGGCCGCTCGCGGTGGGCAGGAAAACCGCAACGGAAATTATTCGGAGGAAAAAAAGGACGGAACAGAACGCAGTCTCCCGCGAGGGTTTTTATTTAGACAAAACGCTACCGAAACTAGAATTCAAGGATAATGATCTTAAGAGCTAAAAAATAGGCCGTTTTTTGGGTGTGAAGCCCCATTTTGGGGCCAAAATGGGGCTTCTAAATTCTAAAATCGTTTGATTTTATCGTTATTTTTATATGATGTAGGCAGTTAGCGAAGAAGGATCGTTTTCCGACTTGCCTGCCCAGTTGAATGCCGCTCTGCGGCCCCCCAAAGGGGATTCAACCGGGGAGCTGTCAGAGTTCCCGCATCTTGTCGCGGCGGCTTGTCACGGCGAAGTTTTAACGAAGACGGAAGATCGATAGAGCGAAGACGGATTCGAATATCAGGATATCACTGACGTCCCCATTGTCCCTACAACTCTTTAATCACCTCTTCATACGTTAAAAAATAAAGGGAATAAGCATTTTTGTATTGGCGGCATAACATATGTATTCATTACCATATTTATCCTTGAGATAATTTTCCTTCAAGGGGATTATAATAATAATAAAGAATAATGCCATTGCAATGGGTATAATTAGAAGTTGAATCTGATGGGCGACTGCTGCCAGCCCAGCGAAAAGTACGATATCTCCGAAATAGTTAGTGTGACGCGTGTATTTGAATAACCCGCCCGTGTATAAATGGCCGGCGTTTTCTTTCTTTTGTTTCCACGAAAAGCGAAAATATTCAGAAGCCGTATTTAAAAATGATCCTGTAAAAAACAGCAAAATACCGACTATTTCTATCCATCCTATTGAGCCAGTATAATTTCCGCTTTCATACGCAATAAAAGGAAATATCCATGGCATGATGTTCGCAATGACAAATGCCTCGCCCCAATACAGTTTGCGCTGAAAGAAAACAAATAAGGTAAATAACAAGCGCAAGAAATAGATGCTCATGCAAGATAGGATGAGGATATTCCTTACAGGATCTCCGTTTACTTTGTAAGGCTTGAATAATGGCAATATATTGTCGGCGCTGGTAAACATCAGATAGCCAGAAACATATATAGATCCGAGGATTGCTGCCGCAATAAACATTTTAGGCAAGTAGGATTTTTCGTGTATGTTTTTGAACATCATACAGTCGCACCATGGTCATTACTTATGCCAGAAAGCATTAGTTTTCTATAGAATCATGTCATACTACATACTGTGGTGTGATGAAATAATGCGTAAATGAAGTCTTCGCTAATAAGTCTTGATTTTAGAAAATGGTGATTGATGGAGATTATTACCAGGTTAGCTAAAGTACAGATAGCACAATCGTTATTATCATGTCATCTAAATCTTATTTGGAGATGATGGCAGTTGCCTTTCATACGTCGCTTCAGCTTCGCCTTGGCAAGCCAGGAGAATCAGAAAATTGAATAAATTTCATTACGTCTACATTTTGGTCAGTGAGACTGATGAAACGCGACATTACACAGGCACAACTGAAAATCTTGAATCAAGATTAAAAGCCCACAACAACGGACAGGTTCCCCATACTTCAAAACACCGCCCCTGGAGAATTGAAACTGCTATAGCCTTTAGCTGGCCCAAAAAGGCCGCGAGGTTCGAAAAATACCTCAAATCCCATTCCGGCCGTGCCTCCTTTCCTTAAGAATGGAACCACTCACTATCACGAAATAAATCATGCCGATGCTCGTTTTTTCCATTTCAATATCCAAGGTGTCGGATAGATGTTTCACACCCCAATCAATCGAATTTTGGGCTTTGATTTTTGTGACCGAACCACTTAGGCAGATCATCATTTATATCCATAACCCGCATACCATAGAAAATATGACACATTGGTTTGAATTTCGTTGGAACTTTTGATACACCCCCAAAATTAAAAAGTGATGGAAACGCAAGCCACATTTTACGTCCTTCATCGGCAATAAGAGTGCCACACAAAGCACAACTGACTTTGCAAGGAAGAATTCTCTCGTATTTGTTGAGTTCATTGTTGTAAAAGTTTAGATGATCAATGCCCTCCGTAATTCTGACATCATGTTTATGAAATATAGCTGCCCATTGCATAGGAGCCCCATGCAGTTTTTGACATGCCAAACAATGGCATATTTTTGCATCTACCGGATCCGAGCATACTTCGTATTGTACCGCGTTGCAGTAACAACTTGCCCGGTATTTGGCTTTAAAATTACTATCTGAAATCGACGCATAATTCGATCCAAATTCTTTTTTCATTGAATCACCACCTGGTATCTAATTTTATTGAAACATTTATACATTGAGAGATGTCCAAATATCAAATCAAACGAGAATATTTCAGACAATATCTGGATACTCGAAACAAAATGTGCGATCAACCCGGAATTCAAATTTCGGTAAAACCGGTAAAAAAGTGGGAATTGTTTTGATATTAGAAACGGTGAAGGATCGTAAATACTGGATCCGACTGAACACCACCATCGAGAACTTCAATTTGCCGATTGATACCTGGTCTATCGAAAATTTGGCATATTAGCGATATGTAAGCTGTCAGAGCACCTCTGCAAATGCAGAAATAGAGCGCCCCCTTTGTTCCCTTCATGAAATGCCCTTTATCGTCATGAGGTGTACTTCTGAGGTCATGAAAAGTCCTTTTATGTCACAAGCTGGCAGGGGTCATGTTCAAATATCAGTATATCACGGATGTCCCTCACGCCACAATAATCGCAACTCAGCCTAAATTGCAGATATCAACTATCAAAACCAAATAGCTTGCACTCTTATTTTTCCAGATACTGATAAACATCTTCCCAGGATTGACTGCCCCTAAAAATTTGTGATATCAAATTTAGCAGAATTGCGATTATCATCTACGTATCTTAACTTTGGCGAAATTATTGATATAATTGTCATATTACAGGTTCCAGAAAACGCGGCTCTATTGAAAATTTATCCCCATTAGGACTATTAACAAGACGTTTATTTAACATTCCCATATGGAACAAAAACAAGACGTCTATTGAATATTAATGTTAGGCTTACAAACGACCGGGGATAGAATTTAGTGAGGAGGAAGGGTGAACCTGCTTGGCAGATTTCTCTCTCAGTGTGGAAAGCCTCGCGGGAGGTCTGGCAGATTTCTTGTTCGCGGTATGAACTTTGGGCATGCCGGTCTGACGCGTTGGGGTCTAGCAAAGGTCGAGATTTCTGAGAACGCGACCGTTCTCGACATCGGATGCGGTGGCGGTCGAACCATAGAGCGTCTCGCATCCCTGGCTAGACTTGGCAAAGCGATCGGTATCGACTACTCAAAGGACTCTGTCACCGTCGCGCGGAAAAGGAACCAACGGCTGATTGACAGCGGTCGCGTTGAGGTTGTCCATGGCTCGGTATCCTCGATGCCGTTTCAGGACGCAACGTTTGACTTTGTTTCAGCAGTAGAGACCTATTACTTCTGGCCTGATATTGAAGGAGATCTCGCTGAAGTGCGGCGTGTGATGAAACCGAGTGGTCAACTATTAATCATTGCCGGTATGTACCGTGGATCAAGGTTTGACAAGCGAAACGAGAGGCTGATTCGAGCAGGTGGCATGAAGTGCTTATCTGTGCAGGAGTTCGAGGAGACGCTTAAGGATGCCGGATTTCCTATGGTAGCTGTGACAGTGGAGCCTCGCAAAGGGTGGATTTGTGTGGTCGCGGGATTAAAGTTCAACGACATAGGGGAATACTCAGAACGCGACACTGCCTAACATCTCGTTGCAGCGGACATCAATTCCTGTCAAGTCCATTGCATGCCGGCCTTTGCGGCTGTCAGAAATGGCCTCGCCAGGTCTGGCCCTGGGGGTCGCCCACGGTAAGTATATGATAATGCATCAGAAGAGCTAAAAAAATGGATTCTTTACTCTTCCTTTTCTTTTGTGGCGCTGGATATTTCTTTTAAAACTTTCTCTAGGTTTTCGAGTTCCCTGCCGTATTCAGCCCAATTTCCCTGGCGCAAGTAATCTTTGGCTTTATTATAGTGCTCCAGGGCCAATACGCCGAGATTAGAAATATCCTCAGTTTGAGCTTTGGATGGGGAGGCCAATTGTTGGGGGAACATCTGCCCGCCCAATAATCGGCCCAAGGCCTTATCAAGATTTTCCTCCATAATCAGGCGATCGCCGAAAACGACAATCACCCTTTTTAACTCCGGTAAGGCCGCAGCCCTTGATGTGTCCTTTTGTGCGGAAACCAGCCGACCGCCTCTCTGGGATGCTCCGGGTGGAGACGATTCGCTTTGTTCCTGTTTTGCTTCCAGATAAACCGGCTCGACATAGATAAATGAATCACTGAGGGGAATAGCCAAAAGATTGCCTCTGATGACTCTGGAACCTCGCTGACCCCATAAGCTCAACTCCCGGGAGATCTCCGTTTGCTGATCCACCCGGGCTTCAATCTGCATCGGTCCATAGACCAGTTTTTCCTTGGGCAGTTTATAGACTAACAGATTTCCGTAGTTGGGCAGGTCACTTCTGGCTGCCAGCCAGCCAATCATATTATCTTTCTTGGAAGGGGTGAAAGGGGTCATCATGAGAAATTCCTCTTTTTCCTCTTCGGGCAGCTTTAGAATGATATAATAGGGTTCCATTTCCTGCCGGCTATCACCATATAACTCATCCGGAATTTGCCAGAGATCTTCCTGGTTATAGAAGACCTGCACATCTTCCATGTGATATTTTGTATATGTATCCACCTGTATTTTAAAGAGATCCTTGGGATAGCGGATATGCTTTTTCAAATCCGCAGGCATTTCCTTGAACGGCTTGAATAGATCGGGGAATATACGCGCATAGGTTTTAACAATAGGGTCTTTTTCGTCAATAATGTAAAAAACCACATCTCCATTATAGGCATCGACAGTTACCTTGACTGAGTTCCGGATGTAGTTGAGTTCTTTATTTTTCAAACGGCCATAAGATCGGCGAGAATACGGATACATATCCGAGGTCGTGTAGGCGTCTTGAATCCAATAGAGCTTCCCAGTGGAGACAACCAGGTAGGGATCAGCGTCATAATCGAGAAATGGGGCGATCACCCCCACCCGCCTGGCAATCCGGCGGTTATACATTATTCTGCTCTCCGGGCTTAAATACGTGGTAAATAGTATCTGGGGATCCAAAAATTCAATGGCAAATAAAAGTCTTCTGAAAAACGATTTGATCGGGACACCGCCCCTTCCCTGATAGATGGTATAGACGTTCTTTTCCCCCTTGGGGTAGTCAAATTCCTCGGTCTTCGTCTTTACCAGAACATACGCAGCCGTTTTTTCTCCATAGTAGATCTCAGGGCGCTCTATTTTCAGGTCAGGTTCAAATGAAGGCGGCAGGTCTTTGATGAAGAGGCGCGGCAGTCCCTCGCCGGTCACTTCATTGACCGGGCTTGCGGCCAATCCGTAACCATGGGTATAGATGAGGCGTCTGTTAACCCAGGTATTTGCCTGGGCCGGGAGTTGATCGATCATCAGCTCCCGGGCGGACAGCATGACCTGTCGATACTGGCCGTTGATGAAATAACGATCAACGTCTACATTGTTAAAATCGTAATATAGCCGAATGGTTTGAATTTGCCTGTAGGTCTGGAGCAAAGGCCGCTCGTCCCAGATTCTGATATTTTGAATCGTTGCATCATGCCGCTTGATGTCCTCCGCACTCAATTGGTTATTAACTGTAAAATTGACCTCTTTTATCCTATTCAGATTGTAAGCTTTACGGGTATAATCAATATTGTAGGAAATGTAGGGTGATTCTTTGGCTAATTCATTGGGTTTAACCACAAATTTTTGCATCATGATTGGGAGCAGACTCGCAAACACCAACACAACCCCGAACCAAATTGCGGCACTTAGCCAAAGTAATTTAAAACTGAATTTAAAGGCGCTGAATAAAACAACTGCAGCAAATCCCAGGGAGACAATCATCACAACCCTATAGGCCAGGATCTTGATATGGACATCGGTGTAGCTGGCGCCGAAAGCAGGTCCCTGGGTAGAATACAAGAGTTCATATATTTTCAGATGATAACTCCAGGCCAGGAGTAGAACAATGATTCCAGCCAGGAAAATCAGGTGTTTTTTAACATTTGCTGCGACCTTAACTTTAGGGAAAGCGGGTGCAGCACCCTCTACTTGACTGAATTCGCCCTCAATTTGGAGGGCACCATTTTTTAAATACCATCCCATAGTCACCAGACCGGCCGCAACGAAAAGCACGAACAGCCCGTCTCGAACGAAAAGGTAAATGGGAAGAGAAAACAGATAAAACCCGATGTCCCTGTTAAAAATAGGATCCGTGCTGCCGAAAGGTTGCTGATATAGATAGCGCAAGAGCAAATTCCATTGGTGGGCACCCTTTGAGGCAATATAAAAACTGGCAAACAGAATAACGGCGATGAGGAGCGAATTTAAGGCCCTGCCTGAAAGGCCAATTTGAGCCACATAATCGTCGGCCGCTTTAAAGCCCAGCCCCGGCCCACCGCCCGAGTGTAACCGTTTGGCGACGTAAAGGTTAAGGCTTATGATAAGAATCAAAAACAGCCATATGATGAAACCAAACCCGAATTTGCTCAAAAGCATGGTCCAGAAAACAGGCGAAAAGCCTAAATTTTCGAACCATAGCCAGTCCGGATAGATTGAAACCCCCGACCAAAGCAACAGCACAGCAACAAGCCCGAACCCGATAGCAATTAATTTCTTATTCATATTTATTCCCCCCCAAGGGATACCGTCAGCAAAACGCTTAAATGATTCAGCTATTAAGAAATCGGAATAAATGGGTAACGGAGGGTAGCAGTTTTCCCTGCGAAAAGAAAGGGGGGAAAAAAGGAGGGTCAGTTATATTTGTACATTCAACCCTAAATAAAGAAATAAAATGGACGTACCACTTTTCCCTTTAGTGTCCTTTCGTTTGGCACGTCATGCTTGCTGAGGCGGCTTGTCGCGGCGGCTTGTCACGGCGAAGTTTTAACGAAGACGGAAGCTTGACTGAGCGAAGCCGGAAGCTTAAGCGAAGGAGGAACACTTTGAATCTTTATTAGATGCGCAACAAATCAACAACGTCCCCTTTGCTCCCAACCAAGGGTTACAGCTTATTGAAAAAATTGGTTAAACCTGCCGAAGAGCAGCTTTAACTCTTTCGGGCGTCATGGGCAGTTGAAACACCGCAGCACCGACGGCATCATATATGGCCGTGGCAACCACCCCGCCCATGCCGATGATCGCAGGCTCCCCGCCTCCCTGGGGCGCGAGGTTCGGGTTTTCTAAGATAACGGTTTCGATTTTAGGAAGCCAGGAAAACGTGGGTATGCTGTAGGTGTCGAAATTAAGATCCAAAAGCTCGCCGTCTGAAAAGCGAACTTCTTCGGCCAATGCATACCCCAATCCCATAGTGATGCAGCCTTCCATTTGCGTGGCGGCGCCCTCGGGGTTGACCACAACCCCCATGTCCTGGGCGCAAACCACCCGTTTGACATCGACACTGCCGCTGCCTTTATCCACTTCTACTTCCGCCATAAACGCTACGTATGTGCCGGCATCGATCCCGCAGGCAATGCCGTATCCCCGGCCACTGGGCGTCTTTATGGGCTGCCAGCCGAATTTTTCTGCCGCCGCCCGCAGGACGTTGAGCATGCGTCTGTCCTTGAGGTGCGCCAGGCGAAATTGAAGGGGGTCTGCCCCTGCTTTGGCAGCCATCAAGTTAAGCTGCATATCGCGAGCATAGGTATTGGTGTTGTTGGCCGGCGCCCGCCATGGGCCGACCGCAAAAGGATGATATCTGCCGGATAGTCCGCGCCAGCGCCCGTGGACGACCTCCTTGTGATGCGGGATTTCGTAGAATTGTTTGCTGCCCCGCATGCCGGCGTAGTACACGTTATAATCCCAAAGGGTCATCTTGCCGGCGCTGTCGATCCCGGATTTTATTTTCACAATGGCAGCCGGCCGAAACGTGTCGAAAAAAAACTCTTCCGCCCGGCTCCAGGCCACCTGCACCGGTTTTCTGAGACGTTTTGCCAGACGGGCAGCTTCGAGAGCCTGCTGGGAGGCCGACTTTCCACCAAACGCGCCCCCCAGATAGGGTGTGATGACCCGGACCTGATCCGCTGACAGGTCTAACTGCCCGGCAATCATATCTTTGACCCTGAAGGGGGTCTGGGTGGAAGCCCAAACAGTCAGCTTTTTTCCATCAAAGTCTGCAACGGCCGCGTGCGGCTCCATGGGCGCATGCGACACATAACTGTTATAGTAGGTTTTTTCGATGACCGTTGCTGCCTTTTTTTCACCGGTCTTAAGGTTGCCACCCTGAGAAGCAATTTCAGGCGTCGGGGTCGATTTTAACAGATGATCAAAGATCGTGCGGTCGTTGATGCCGGTTTTAGGCCGGTCGAATTGGGCGTTGATCCGGGCCAGCCCCTGTTGGGCAACATCGGGATGTTTATGAAGGACGGCGATAAAATCGCCTTGTTCGACAATCTGAAGGCCGTCTATTTTTTTAGCCGCAGCGGTATCGGCCTTGATCAATTTAGCCCCGTGGGCCGGCTGCCTGAGTATTTTGGCATAAAGCATCCCTTTCAGCCGGATGTCACCGGAAAATTTGGCCGTACCGGTTACCTTTTCAAGCGCATCCCGCCGCGGGACCGATTTGCCCATGATTTCAAATGCTGACAGCGGTTTCAAAGGCGGCAGATCATCCAGATATTTTTCGATAATATTGCCCTGGGTGAGTTCTCCATAACTGACCCGCAGGGTGGGACTGGACGAATCAAAGATGAAACCGTTTTCGGTAGCCAGACGTCCGATAGGAGCGTTAAGCCGATCTGCTGCCAGTTCCAGTAAAACCCCCCTGGCCTCGACGGCAGCCTCTCGTAAAAATACCCCAAAATGGCGGATGGAAAGAGAGCCGAAGGTCCCGGCATCCCACGGGCACAAATCTGTATCCCCCATAATAATATCCACAGCTTCAATGTTCACATACAGTTCTTCGGCCAGCAACTGGGGAATCGAGGTCATGACACCCTGGCCCATCTCTATCTTTCCGGTATACAGGGCTATGCGGTTATTGGCTCCGATTCTGAGAAACGCATTGAAATCGGTAGGGATTCCGGCGCCGAGAAAACCGGCACGCGGCTTGCGCGCCCACAGACGACTGTCAAAGGTGTTGAATCCGATAATAACGCCGCCGCCCAAAACACCCAGGCGCTTGAGAAATTCACGACGACTCATTTTGGAGGACGACTTCATTTCATTCCTCCTTTCATGCGGCGGGAAGCAGTTTCAATGGCTGCAACGATCCGGGTGTGGGCGCCGCAGCGGCACAGGTTTTCATCCATGCCGTCGATGATATCTTGCCGCGACGGGGTGGGATTATCAGCCAGCAGGCTGTATGCTTTGAGGATCATACCGGGGGTGCAATAGCCGCATTGAAAGCCGGCATGCTCGACAAAGGCCTGTTGCAGCGGATGCAATTTGCCATTTTGGGCAAGACCCTCGATGGTCGTGATTTCGCTGCCGGCGATGTCTTTTATCGTTATCTGGCAGGAAAGCACGGCCTCATTATCGGCCAGCACCGTGCAGGCGCCGCACAATCCTTCACCACATCCGTACTTCGGCCCGGTTACGCCAAGATCGGTGCGCAGAACCCACAGCAGGGTTCGCTCGCCGTTAACTTCCAGGCGCACCGGGCGGCCATTTAGCTTAAAACGAATCGTTTCCAACATAAAAGGCCTCCTATCCACCAATTAAATGAAGAGTAAAGGAACGATTAAGATACTAAAACATAACCATAGATTAAACAAATTACACAGAATATTTAAATAAAAAAATTTAGGGTTGGTTCATAAGAGGTGATGGGGATGCGGCGGTTGACGAGAATGTTCTGCACTTCTTAATTGATTAGGGGGCCTTATGCCATGTGCCGTGAGCCTTAGGCCGAAAATTGATATGTCGTTTTCCGGCCTAATGTGCAGTTCTGGAGCCATGACGCGCAGTTTTCCGGCTTGAGCTGCAAGGCTTTAGACTAAATGTCAATATTTCACGGACTTCCCCATCACACATCACACAATTCAGGATTTGACCCTTATCATCCTGCCCTCAGGCAAGAGGAGGGGGCGGTGGAGGAAGTTTTCCCTTCTTGTATGCCTCCCGAGCCTTTCTTACCGGTATGTGGGTTTCACAAGGCACGCCAACCTGGCAGAGGCCACAGCCGTAACCTTCATAGTTATAAGTCTTTTTGACATACTTGCTGGAAGCTATCAGGTGTTGACGGCAGGTTTCCTTGTCGTGGCCGGCAGTGGTGAGTGCCCGAACCGGGCAGCGATCAATGCATTTGCCGCATGAGCCATCGGCAAAGTAAGAACACCAGGCACGGTGGTTGTTATAGAACCTGGTAGAAGGCTCCGCTTGTATGTTTGCCACCACAGAACCGGTTCTCATGGCCTTGCCTTTAGGGGTGATCAGTCCGTCGCAAAGCCCGAAAGTACCCAATCCCGCAGCATGGGCTGCGTGGCGTTCTGACCAGGATGAAGCATATCCGTAATTTTTCGATTTCACCCAAGCCCAATTGGGCGCCAGCATGGGCGCCACTGCCGGATAACCTCGATCGGTCAGGGTCTCAGCAACATGCGCCCTGAGACCGGCATTGCACCTTTCACCTTCAATGCGCGCTCTCGCCCAGTCCTCGGCGGGATATTTTTTTGCCTTGCGGTTCATATCACGCACGTCTTTACGCTGAGGTAAAACCCAGGAGATGACCGTGAGGTCCCCTGGGGTCGCCCTGCTTTCGGGGTGATATTGATTAAAGATTTCCAAAGGCGTCCAATGGAAAGGACCGATATATTCTTTGTATTCCTGGAAGAGGGGGTCAGCCCCTGAGGCAAATCCCACCAAAGCTTCATCCCAGGCCGGGGCACCGTCTTTGTTTTGCAGATTGTTCAGGGGAGATTTGGCTATGAAACGTTCTATTAGGCCGGTGATCCAGGCTGGTGGATCTTCTTTTTTTCGCACGATTATGCTCCTGTTCCTGGCAGATTTCAGCTCATGATGGAGGTTGGGAGACCTTGCCGGGATTTTAAATTCACCCAAACTACATGTATGCTTTTGATATCAAAACCAAGCACTCTTGCCAATAGTCCATTCTTTTAAACTCTGGCGGGTGTCTCCTTCGTCAAACGCTTGTATGGATATGTCGTCCCGGCTTACAGGCTGCAGACTGCTGTGCTGCGATGCGAAACAATGATTAGAGGAAAGAATGATCCGACAGACACGATTCCAGCATATATGGATGGCACTTAAGATGCACCCGATATCTGCGCGTGCTTGCCTTCGCCACCATGACTGTGGGGCATGATTTCTTTTGTAAATATATACGGGTCCTTAAATCGGCGTGATGTGCCCACCATTTTTGATCGCGGCATTTATTGGCTTTCAGCAATATTGCTGCTGCTGTTTCTAATTAGTTTTTCAACATGGTTGCGATGTTTTCTAAATTCTATTTCCGCCCAATCAAGCTCGACAATTTGAGCTATGCTTTCAGCAATAGCAGAGATTAAATTTTTTACCTCTTTATGAAAAGGCTCCTTATCTAGTTTATGTTTTTCTTTTAAGTAACACAATTCCAGCGTCCCAATCCGTTCATTGTTAACCATGATTTCTTGCGACAGTTTCCATTTGGTGTCTTTAAAATTTTTTGTTTTAAACTCATAACGATTAAACTTGATTCGAGCGCAGGTAATTTCAGGATATTCAGTTGCAGGCGGGATGAAATCGACAACTTCTTGGAGGATATCATCCAGGGAAAAACTTGTGCCGGCCCTGAGGCTTGAAATGTCATAGAGACATTTCAACTCTTTTGCCCGCTCTCTGAGTCTACGCGTAACCTGCTCTAACTTTTCATGAGCCCGTGCGTGTTTTTTTATTTCCCTTCTTAATTCCTCGTTAATTCTCATCAAGCTTAGGGTACGCCTTAAATGGCTGTACTCCAGCAATTTGAGCTGTTCATTAAGCTCCTTTTCCTTGCGGATATATTCAAGAACTTCACTTTCTAAATGCTTGATGCGCTGTTCCTGTGTTTTGTACTCCGGTTCTTGGGTCATGAGAATATCGGCTTTTCACTAAATTTATAATATATTTGTTACATAATTACATTCGTCTTTGGTCATGAAGTCCCCATCATATCGATATGTCGATTTTTTTCTGCCCAGATGTCGTTCAGCCATTGCTGCAGCCCTGCCCGAAATTGCCCATCATTGGCATAATCACCCAGCATTTCAGGACTCACCGGCAGTGACCGCACTCGAACCTTTATCTTTCGAATTTTTCCACACAGAAGGGCCCAAAAGCTTGATTTGCCGTCGGGGTACACAATGGTGACATCCAGTACACGGTGAATTTGTTCTCTCATGGAGTTCAGCACAAAAGCGATGCCGCCCGCCTTTGGTCTGAGCAAATTGGCATATGGTGATTGCTGCTTGAGATGCTTTTCATTCGTAAACCGGGTGCCCTCCACAAAATTCATAATTGAGATGGGTATTTTTTTGAATTTTTGACAGGCTTTGCGTGTAATTTCAAGGTCTTTACCGATCAGGTGCGGCTTTTTTTGGAGATAACTTTTCGAATATCTTTTCACGAATGGAAAATCCAGCGCCCACCATGCCTGGCCCAAAATTGGAAACCAAAACAGCTCTTTTTTAATAAAAAATTTAAGAAACGGGATTTTTCGATGAAATATCCTCTGGAGCACCAGGATATCCACCCAGGATTGGTGATTGGCCAGAACCAGATACCATCCAGACCGATCCAGTCTGTCAATACCCTTAACGTCCCAATATTTATTTCCAACGAGTTTCTGGTTCTGGTTATTGACCCAGATCCAGTTTTCAGCGATGGCATTCAGTATACGGCTGCATTTTCGTCTCCAGGATTCCAGAGGAATCGCAGCTTTGGCAACTGCCAACACAAACAAAGGAATACACCAGAACAAGGTGTTCAGAAAATACAAAATCAGAGATAAAATGCCCCGAACTGCTCCCGGTAACATATAAAGCATCATTTCCCCCAGCGATTTCTGCAAAAAGATATTCGCGTTTTCATGTCAGCCAATTTCAAACCTTATCCTGAGTTTCATCTGAAGCCTCTTCTGGCTTTTCTGCATTTTTTTCAAATTTGCGTTGTCTTTTTTCCTCTTGTTTTTGCTTCCTTGCCAATTCTTTTCTACGCTTTTTAAATGAATAATGTGATTTCGCCATGTTGGGTCACCTCGCAGTCCGTTGTTGTTGATCGTACTTAGGTGAATAGAAATTTAATAAAAGTCTTTTTTTAGGATTTAGGATCTTGAAATTTCGGATAGGGCTGATACTGATCAACAAGAAACAAAAGGGCATCCCCCTTATTTGAAGAATGCCCTTTTTACTCGGAATTGAGAATTAAATCACAGTGACATTTGCAGCGGCAGGACCTTTCTGGCCTTGCTCTATGTCAAAGGAAACGTGGTCGCCTTCACTGAGGGATCTAAAACCGCTTGAGTTGATTGCGGAATGATGAACAAACACATCCGGCCCGTCTTCCTGCTCAATGAATCCAAATCCTTTGTGGTCGTTAAACCACTTAACAGTTCCATTAATCATAATGACATTCTCCTTTCTTAATATTTTCAAAATCGCAAACTGGAGGATGCCACTTTGACAAATGGATCTTTCCTTCAGAAAGAAATCGCCCCGCTAATAAAAGGCGAGGCCTTGTTGAATGTTGTTACAATAATCTATCCACGTGCCAATAGCAAGCGAATAATCGATTTTTAAAGAAAATACTCAAATGGGGTGATTTGGGCCATTCTAAGAAAGCTCGGTTTACTGTAAATCTTATGAGGAATTAAAAACGATAATCAATACAATCCCCGGTGGTTTTGATTTTATCTTTGAATGATCATATTTTTTAGATATGTTTAATTGCTTCTTTGGAACTGTTGGCCTTGCCATTTCCAGGTACCATTCTCTTTAACAATATGGAGGTCATCGGGCAAACGCAGTTCACCCAGTGCGCTGCCCTCGATATAACCTTGCACCCGGTGGCCTGCGCCATTTCGTTGCATTCCAGTTACATGCACTTGCACCCCCGAGCGCCCTTGCAGAAAAGGTTTAAGGCGTTCGGCAAAAAGCTCTCTCCCCCCTCCGGCCAATTGGAAAGTCTCGGCAAAACAATCCTTTTCGAATAACGAAGATTCCCCCACCAGGGGACCGGAACAGTTATCCACGAACCGTTGCTGCTCCTCACTGAGCTCAGCATCAAAATAGTCATCACGGTCCAGCAGGGCGGTCTTTTCCGGCAACCCGAGCCATTTCCAGCGGCCTTTCAGCTTAATTAAATTCTCCAGTGGCCAAACACCATGCAAGCCCGCGAATATATTTATGTAATTAAATTTCAAAGTGCCCCGCAGATAGGCTCTGTTATTTTCGATACGTATCTTGGTAATGTGAACATACTCCAGATGGGGCGGACTCGGGCTAAACATCAGACGGGATGGGGAGGCAAAGATATCTTTGCGGTGTTCGTAAGCGCGCGCATAGTTTTGAGCAATACGGCGGGTATTCTTGCTATCGATATCCTGCGCAAATTGATGGAAGAAATCCAATATGTCCTGCGGCACAGATGTGGAGAAAACATAATTCGGTGCAAGTATGTCGGTATATTGCCCTGACTTTGTTTCTGATTTCGGTTCCGGCTTGGCCCCCATCTCCGCTATGCCAGACGTTTCCAAAACAGATTCGATAACAAGCTGCAGCAGTCGGTCATGCCCATTATCCTGTGGCAGCGCAAAACGGCTCGTTGATGTCGTTACCACCACCACCTGCAAAGCCGGAACCAGAACAAGATATTGTCCACCATCACCGCGCGCCACCAAACTCTCATGCCCCCTGATGGTTGTCTTAACCCAGCTGCCCCCCGGAGCGTCATCAAGTTCAGCGTGAGGGATCTTGAAAAATAACCAGTGAACCCATTTCTTAGAGACGATTCGCCGGCCATCCCAGGCTCCTTCCTGGGCCAGCAGATGGCCTATCTTGGCAAGAGCCAGTGCTTTGAGCTGAAATCCGACCATTGGATCGCGCGGCAGGTCGTCATCGTCGGCTGCGTAAGTCCTAATTCCCAGAGGTTGGAACAGATAACGGTATGCAAAATTGAATATGCTCTGGCCGGAAACCTGTTCAATCACCTGGCTCAACAAATAGGCTGCGGCAAAATTTACCGCTGGTTGGATCCCTGTCTGATGCCGAGAAATGACGCCCAGACTGGCCTCAATGCGGTCTGCCGCGTAAAACAAATTCCAATAGTCCGGATTCCCGGCACCCCAAAGCAGAGGAGCCTGTACCCTCAGCAGGTGGCTTAGCGTCAGCGATGCTGTACCATCGGATGCGGTTTGCGTCAGATGCTTATGGAAAAAAGCAGATAGGGGTTGCTGCGGCCCCTGGATCAATTGATGATCGATGGCAATACCGATCAATACCTGAAGGAGCGGGAGATTCAGGGAATGCAAAAAATCCGTTTCTTTGGGACCACCGAGCCAGTAGTATTTTTCGGCTACCGTCTTGCCGTTGCGAAGCAGCAACAGGCTTCGAGCGGTGGGCAGGCGCGTGTCAACGTAGTCAAGCGCTTTGGTCAAACGCCCCGGGTCGATATGTTGCGTTTCCGGTTCCGCCGGATGCCATTGTTTATCATCCAAATAAAATGTCTTTTGAGCATAAACAACAATGAAAATGTAAAACACCGCTGCTGATACGGCAAGACAGACCAGGTAAAGTGCAAGATACTTGAGGATGCGTTTTTTAGATATCATACGTTTTGCGCCCTCGGCGCATCAAATCGTTTCAGAGGATCCATCTGCCGGATCCCATAAAATATTCGCAACAGGGCCGGCGCGAGCAATACATCGGCCAAAAAGGCCACCAGTAAGGCAACTCCCACCACCAGTCCGAAATCAGCTACCACTTTCAGGTCACTGAATAGCCGCATCCAGAAACTGGCAACCAGAATAAGCGTTGTGGCCAGCATGGCCCGGCCTGCCGATCCCAATGTCTCGCTCACCGCAAAGTTGATATCGCCAGATTTCAGGTAGTAGCGACGGAAGTTATGAAAAAAATGGATGGTGTCGTCCACCGCTATTCCAATGGCGATACTGCCGCCAATCAGATTGTATGTATTCAGCGGGATCTTCAGATATCCCATAACGCCCAGTGCAATGATAAACGGTAACAGATTGGGAATCATGGCTAACAGTCCCAGGCGTACATCTCCAATGGCCAGGATCATTAATACCGTAATCAGCACAAATCCCATGCTATAACCAATGGCCAGGCTGGTCATCATCGCATTAATAATGTCGGAATTGATGGCGGCCCCGCCGGTGACGACCACTTTAACACCGTCGTCAAATAAGGTTGCGGCATATTTCCGCATGCGGGCAATGAAATCAACATCATGGGCAGCATCCCGCCAGTACATCATGGCGGTCAAACGACCTATGCTCAAGTCTGCATCCGTGTATTTTCGTAAGGCCTCAGGGACAATGCCACCGATGCGATCGAATTGTTCAGCCAGGGCCGGTTCGTCTTCAGGAATCGGGCATGGGCGCTGAACCGATCCAGTTGCTGCACAAGAGAGCTCCTTGATGAGATCGACGAGAGATCGGGTTCTACCTACATAAGCGCGCCCCTGAATATCTGTCTCCGATCTCAGGTAGGTATCCAACTGCTCGATCGTCTGGAGCAGGTCGTGGTCGATGACTCCCCGTTGCCGCTGTGTATTGATCACGACTTCCAGCGCCCGAAATCCACCGGTCTGGGCCTCAATAAGCCGGACCTGCCGCATGAATTCGGAATCTTCAGTGAAGTAATGCAGCGGGTTGTGGGAAAAATGAAGCCGGGAGATGTTAAAACCCAGTACAAGGGTACCTACCAGGAACAGAATCAAAACAGGATAAGGCCGGCTAACTCCGAGGCGGCCCAACGCCAACAGGGTTCGGTTGAAAATGGAAGCCTCATAGTTCGCTTCTCCCTGTTTCACACCCGAAACAACCTGCAGTATGGAGAGAAATGCCGGCAGGGTAATGAGTGTAAACACCAGGATGGCGAGAACGCCAATAATAGTGAAATTCATCAAATCCGCGATAGGCACAATATCCGAGAATGAAAATGACAGCATTCCCGCCGCTGTTGTAAAGCTGGTCATGGCGATCGGCAAACCGGAATGCTGCATGGTGGCGACAATGCCCCGGAACTTTCCGACCCGCTTTTGATACTTGTAGTAGACCACCAGGAAATGGATCGGCGCGGTCAGGCCGATGGACAACAGGATGGAGGGCAACATAGACGAGGTCAGGCTGAAGCGAACCGACAGCAACACCATCAATCCTAAAGCGACCATCAGGCCCAAAATTGCCGTCGTCTGGGGCAAGTAAGCACCCGAGCCCCGACCAAACACAATCGGTATGAGCAGAACCGCAACAATGAGGATCGCGATACACATTTTCTTCATGTTTGAGCGCACCATCGGCTCGACATGATACTGGTAGACCGGCGTTCCGCTGTAGGCAATGCTGAAATCAGGAGCCTGGTATTCCTTGATGACGGCCTCAACGATGCCGATAACGGCAATATTCTCTACCTGTGATATCGACTGTTGTTCCTCCGGGGGAGGCTGCGTTTGTGCCCCGTGGACCCCCCGGGCATAACCTCGCAATCGCAGGCCATCGGCCGACAACGCCGAGACCGCCTGCGTTCTGATAACAACTATGGCATGCTTGCCATCCGGGGTGAAATACAGACTCTGGAATCCTGGATAGGAATGGCCGCGTTGTCGGTATAGCTGTGCTTCTTCTTCTGTCTGCGGCAGGTTATCGAGAAAACCCCCGGCACGCATACCGTCATCAACGGGCTCGATATAGGGTGCATTGGCCAGCGAACTGACCTCTTTTAACAGCGGTAGTGAATTCTCCAGATCCTCATGAAATCGCTTGAGCGTGGTGAGGAATTCAAGACTGAAGATATCGGGGGAGGAGATCAGCAGCACAATCTCTTCGTCACGTCCGAATTGACTGCGAAACCGTTGGTAATCGGTAAGGATCTGATCGTGCCGTGTGAACATGCTTTCTACAGAAGTGGCGATACTGAGTTTGGGTAGCTGAGTAACAGCCAACCCGGCCACCACAACCGTCATCAGCAGAATAGCAAAACGATAGCGAATGACACTGATGCCCAGATGATGAAACCCTTTTTCTATCTTGCTCTTATAATCAACCATCGGCGTCGCTCAGCATACCCACCTTTTATAAGAGATAGCAAATAGTCAGCAGTTAACAGGGTCAAATTCTGCATGGTAAATGAGATTGCGTTTATTCAAAATAGAAGGGTTAACACTTAACATTGCCCGTTGAACCTTTGGCCTGCCGTCACTTTATTTCTTCTGTGGGCGCTTGCGCTTTAACAGTTCCCAAAAGGGCACCGCTGTCAGACCGCCGATGACACCGCCGACATAGCTAGGCAAGCTGAAGCCCAATAGTCTGTGCCAGACCACACCTGCAATGAAGCTGGCTACCACAATTAAGATTAACGTAAACACCAGGCGTTGCCAGAATGGCATATGAAACCTCCCTTTGATTTTTATTGTTTTCCGTCATACAGCCTTTGGGAGTAATCTGCAAGCCTGCTATGAATTAAATGACGATCAAGACAAACGATACGCTCCAAAATTATCAATTCGTTTCTGAAGTATGACCCGATTTTCGTGGATTCAGTTTACTTGGGTAAAGGCCTGTGAGGCGGATATTGAAAGAAGCGGTCTGTTTCAGACAGCTTTTTGAATACGGCACTGCAATGATTTTTGATCCGGGTAGCCCATGATGGGTTCGCGGCAGGCCACGTCGGTGAGCCGATTGGCGTTGGCCTCTCCGCCCCAGCCGTGGGGCGCCAGCACGATCCCTTCGGCCACGCGCTCGTCCACACGGGCTTTCATTTTAACCCGACCGCGGTTGGTTTCCACCACCACCGGATCGCCGTCGACGATGCCGTACTTTGCAGCCGTTTGCGGGCCGATCTCGGCCAGGGGGTCCGGGGAAAGCTTGCACAGGGCCTCGACCTCGTGATGCTGGCTGTGGGTATAATACAGGTTGCGGTTTCCCACCGATAGGATCAGGGGGTATTTTATAAGAAATGACGTTTCCCCGCGGACCGGTCCTCTTTCCGGTTCCAGGTAGGAGGGCAGGGGACTGAAACCGACCTTTTCCAGCTCGTCGCTGTAAATCTCTATCTTGCCCGAGGGCGTGCGAAACAGCCCCTCGGGGATGGTGTATTTCTTTTCGGCGTAATAATCCCCCTGGGGCTTTTCGTTGAGCAGATAATCAAAGGAAAAGCCGCTGGGTGCAATCATAAAAGAAACAAAGTCTTTTTCGGTTTGCCACGGGAAACTTTCGCTTAAGCCCAGCCGGCCGGCCAACTCTGTTAGAAAGCGCCATTCCGACCAGCTTTCATGCAACGGCTCGATGCACTGTTTGCGAAGCATCAAATAAGGAAGACAATGGCAGACATTGTAGGTATAGCCGATACCCCATTTTTCCAGATGCGAGCAGGCCGGCAGCACGTAATGGGCGACTCTGGCGGTATCGGTCATAAACAGATCGTGCACCACCAAAAGATCGAGTTTTTCAAAGGCTGCCTTGAAGGCATGGCTGTCGGGCATGGAGA
This sequence comes from Deltaproteobacteria bacterium, assembly GCA_024639185.1. Classification (GTDB taxonomy): domain Bacteria; phylum Desulfobacterota; class Desulfobacteria; order Desulfobacterales; family JAHEIW01; genus JAHEIW01. Next base: position 19,798 of record JAHEIW010000066.1, read on the forward strand.
TCAGCGGATTTCCGCCTATGACCATAAAAGCCTTTAGTTTTTCAGGAATGCTCTCAGGGATGAGCGTCACCACGCCGTAGGGAGCCTTACGGCCCCACAGCTCATAAAACAGCGGATATTGGTCACCGCCTAAAGGCATGCCTTCCACGCTATAGCCCGGATGGCCAAAGCGCGGCGGCGGGCTGGTCACCCAGCCACCGGGAATGTTGATGTTGCCGGTGATGGTCTGCAGAACTGCAAAGGCGCGGCTGTTCTGGGTGCCGTTGGCGGTCTGGTCCTGGGTGCAGGTGCCCTGAAAGATGCTGGCCCCTTTGGTGTTGGCGAAAAGCCGGGCCAGTGCGCGGATATCCTCGGCTGCAATCCAGGTGACCTCCTGCGCCCATTCGGGCGAGTAGGGCTGCACATGGTCGACCAATTTTTCAAAGCCGGTGGTGTACTTATCCACAAAATCACGGTCAAAAAGATCTTCGGCAATGATCACCTGCATCAGGGCCAGGGCCAGGGCGCCATCGGTGCCCGGTCGAATGCGCAGGTACATGTCGGCTCTGTCGGCCAGCGGGATGCGCTTGGGGTCGATGACCACCAGTTTCGCACCTTTTTTCAGATTTTTTTTCATGAAAAATTTAAGTGGAAAATCGGATTGGTCGGGGTTGTGCCCCCAGAGGATATACAGGTTGCTGTCCGGCTCTTCGGTGGGGTAGCGCCCGAAGGTCAATTGGCGCGTGCGAATGCGCATGCGGTAGCAGATGCTTTCCACCGAGAAAAAATTCGGGGATCCGAAACCCGAGCGCAGCAAATGCACCAGGGTCGACATCTCCAGGTTTTCGACACCGATGGAGCCGCAAAATAAGCCGAAAACCTGCGGGCCGAAATCATCTTTAAGGCGAATGAGCTTTGCGGCAATTTCATCCAGGGCCTGCTCCCAGGAGATTTCCGCAAATCCGCCATTGTTGCGTTTCAGCGGTTGCTTGAGACGGTTGGGGCTGTAAATGACATCCAGCGCGTTGGCGCCTTTGGGGCACAGGCGGCCTTTGTTCAGGGGGTGGGATCCCAGGCCTTTGATCTTGACGGCCCGACCGTCTTCCACCGTTACCTGGGTCCCGCAGCTATGATAGCAGAGAGTGCAATCGGTGAAGATCTCTTTTCTTTTGGCCATAGCACGCACCTTGACAATGAAAAGGTTATTGAGGCACCTGGGCTTGCGGCCGGTTGGAAGCCTCCCTTCGAGAGCCTCAGGGTCTAAAGACAAGGTCAAAAGAGATCATTAGGTCCGGCTTCCGGCGAAGGCCACGCAGCAAGAACAAAATTTTCTATTTTGCCTTAACTTTTCTGACAATCTTTCTTTCTTCTTCCGGTATCGGTGGTGGCGCAGCCTCACCTGCTAACTGATCCACCGCACCAAAGCGAGGGGGGCATACCTCAAAACAGGTGCCGCATTTTATGCATTGATCCTGATCAATCACATGGATCAGGTTCTTGCCGCCTGAAATCGCTTCTACCGGGCAGCGCTTGCGGCAGATCATACAGGCCTGGCATTTATCCGGATTAATATAGTACGAGATGACTTCGCTGAATAGCTTTTCGATCTCCTCGCTGGAGAACAAAGCCTCATATTCGGAATCATCTTTAAGACGTGACTGCAATTTTTTTCTTTTTTCGATTTTGATGTAGGGGACCAGCTTGCGAATCTCGTCAAGTTTGGTCTTTAATTCATCAAGGTCGACTTCTTCGCTTTTGCCGAGCGGCCCCAGCTCTCTGATGTGCTTGCTAAAGTCATCGACCACTTCGGTAAAAATATTGCCCTCGCCGGAAGACATGAATTCGATACGCAGTCTTTCCGGATTCAATCCCACATACGCCATAATTTTTTTACACAGCAGCACCAGGTTGAGGGCATCATAATTTCCATGGGTTATATAGTTGCATTCGTTCAGCCGGCAACCGCCGATAAACACCCCGTCCATGCCATTCGAAAAGGCCCGCAGCACAAACTCCAGGTCGACTCTGCCCGAGCACATGACGCGAATCAGCCTGATTTCAGTTGAATATTGTAGTCTGGAAACTCCAGCCATATCAGCAGCGCCGTACGCTCACCAATGGCAGACAAAACCCAATATTTGCGGCTTAAATCTTCGTGCTGCACTCATGTAGTCTTACTCCTTTATTGGTGTCCATCCGGATATAGAGTTATCTGTTATTTGTTATTGGTTATTCGTTTAAATGGAATAGAATCTATTTTTATTTCATAGACATGTATGTCGAGGCGCTTATCGTGTTGTATTACCTGAATCTTGCACGAGTTGGAGGCTTTCATATGCAAGGCATTTCAGGGCCAAGCTATAGTGATCTATGCTTCGCCCTGAATAACGAAGCAGATGGAAGCCTCCGGCTCGCCCGAAGGGTTAAAACTAATGCGATAAATAGATCTTCATCTATATATACGAAACAAGTATTTTATTGTGCTTCTATAATTAGCTTGAGGTGCTGCTTTTGGATACGATCTTAACTTCGCATTAGTTTTCATGCAAGATTCAGGTATTTACAAATAACCAATAACACCTAATTGAGCATCTCTTGCTCAATTAGATCCCGGCGGCCGCATCGATCTGGCACAGAAGGTCTTCATCGGTAAAATGCTTCAAATAAATTGCCCCTGTGGGACATTTCGCATTACAAAGGCCGTCGCCTTTACATAGAACAGGGTTGACGACGG
>JAHEIW010000067.1:0-7766 GCA_024639185.1 Deltaproteobacteria bacterium
CCCCGCCCGAGCATCAAGCCAAAAACCAGTCGCCAGAAGCAAGCAGCGTTTTGGATTAAACCTCCATAATAAACGGAAGTATAACCGGCCGGCGACCGATGGTAAAGAAAAAATATTGCCGCAAGGCGGTTTTAACTTTTGATCGGATGATCTGCACCCGATTATGAATATCCGGTGTCACCTCCTCGACAATCTCCAAAACCACACACTGGGCATCTTCCAGCAGATGGCCCGTTTCAGTTTCAAATACAAACCCTTTTGAAATAATCTCAGGACCGTAAACCACAACACCGGTTTCTTCGTCAAATGCCATGGTCACAGCCACCATGCCATCTTCCGCCAGCACCCGTCGTTCCTTCAAGACACTGCGCCCGACATCGCCAACGCCCTTGCCGTCAATAAGCAGACGTCCGGTGGCAATTAGTCCGTTTAGACGGCCGCCGTTTTTATCAAATTCCACAATCTGGCCATTTTCTGCGAGCAATATGTTTTCATTTGGGATGCCCACTTCTTTGGCCAGTCGCGAATGTAAAATCAGGTGACGGTATTCTCCATGAACCGGGATAAAATAGCGCGGCTGGGTCAATTTAATCATCAATTTGAGCTCTTCGCGAAAAGCGTGCCCGGAAACATGAATGTCCGATATTTTCTCATAGATCACATCAGCGCCTTTGCGATAGAGATTGTTGATTATTTTGGCGATGGCTTTTTCGTTTCCGGGAATAAATTTAGAGGATAAAACCACCGTGTCCCCCGATTTTACGTTGATGTACTTATGGGTCCCGGCTGACATTCGGGCTAGAGCGGACATGGGTTCCCCCTGGGTTCCGGTGGTAATGATGATCATCTCTTCATCTTCATAATCCTCGAGCTCCTCGATTGTAATAACATCGTAAGCGGCGGTATCCAGATACCCCAGTTCAGTGGCAATATGAACGCTGGCCTCAATACTTTTGCCATCAAAAATAATCTTTTTCCCGTTCGCTCTGGCAATATCTAAAATAACCTGAATGCGGGCAATATTGGATGCAAACAACGCCACTATCACACGGCCGCTGCTTTCGGTGATTATCCGCAGCAAAGCACCGCAAATTTCTTTGTCGGTGATGGGATATCCTTCCCGTTCCACATTGGTAGAATCAGAGAGCAGGGCCAGCACCCCCTCTTCTCCAAATTTGGCAAACTTGTTTACATCCGTGGCCATCCCATCAACGGAACCGTAGCCAATCTTAAAATCACCCGTATGGATGATTCTACCCACCGGTGATTGGATGGAAATCCCCACGCCGTCCATCACACTGTGACCAACACGAATAAATTCCAGGGTGAACGGGCCTAATTTCAAAGCTTCATCCGGTAATATGGAATGCATATCCATGGAACCGCTAAGCTCATGTTCCTCCATTTTTTTCCGAACCAGCCCCAGGGTAAAGGGGGTTCCGAATACCGGCGCCCTGACCTCCTTTAATAAATAAGGTAAAGCGCCAATATGATCTTCGTGTGCATGGGTCAAAACAATACCGGCCACACGGGATTCGTTTTGTCGCAAATAGTCCATGTCCGGAATGACAAAATCCACCCCCAGCATGTAATCTTCCGGAAACATCAAACCGGCATCAACCACAAAAAGCGTGTTCCCATATTCGAACACCATCATATTCAGGCCAATTTCACCCAGGCCGCCCAGAGGTATAATTTTTAGCATGGCCTTTCATCCATTTCGCTGGATTCATAATTGTCACGTATGACACGCCGCACATGTTGCATCAATGCTTCCTTTGTGTCTCGGGAGTAAGTCGTTGTGTCAATCGGCTGCTGGATCGACATGCGAATCCGGCCGGGATTGACGCGGAACTTGCCCTTGGTCATAATCGAGCGTGCACCACTGATGATAACGGGGACGATCGGAACGCCAGAATCAATGGCCATAACAAACCCGCCTTTTTTAAACGGTTGGATTTTACCGTCCCGGCTGCGCGTGCCTTCCGGAAAAATCAACACCGATACGCCGTTTCTTATTTTTTCAGCCGCCACCTCAAGACTTTGAATAGCGGATTCGCGGTTATTGCGGTCAATACTGATATAGCCGGCCTTGCACATGGCATGACCAAAAATCGGTATTTTGAAAAGTTCCATTTTAGCCAACCAGCGAAACTGAACCGTCAAGTGCCCCAGCAGAACCGGTATGTCAAAATTACTCTGGTGGTTGGGCATGTAAATGTAGGGGCGTTGCGGATCAATACGGGATAGCCCTTCTACGGTGACCTTTATACGGCTGACGACCAGGATGGAGCGTCCCCACAAACGGGCAATTCTGTGCAGGGGATTGCCGGATTTGACAAAAAACGAAATAATGATAACCGACAGGCCCAGCACCAGAGTGGATATTACAACCCAGATGGTAATATATAAGGTCCGAAACATCTCCAGAACCCTTGTTTGTCGATCGTGTCGTTACAATAGTCAATCAGGTAATGATATCCAGGCGTTTGAATATGGCATCAGCCAGGTCCATCAGCCAGATCCGCTGGTTTTCAGCGGCATACGCCATACAGGCACACCGGACCCGATGCTTGGTGCGCACCAGCAACTCAAGGGCCAGTTGATCTTCGTGCAATTCAATGGCAACATAGAAAGGTTGGCAATCGGCATGCTGCTGCTGGATTTGCGTCAGCACTTCTGCTGATAGCGGTATCCAGTAGATGCCCCCCATTTCCACCGGACCGTAGTTTTCATCCAAATATTGTTTAACCTTTTGGTGGTCCTCGGGTCTAAGCTCATCGATTACGTACTGTTTCATAATACAACGCGTCTCAATTAACCGCCCACCGACGGGTTTGATTTTTAGATCATTTGCAGATGCAATCTGCGCTCTAGCACCGGCCGATCGGCTTAATTCCTTGTCGAATAAGACCCCAGCATCGTCAGAAACCTGAATAAATTCTAACCACGGCCAGCGGGTTCAGGCCATGGGCCTTGGATGCAGATTATAAGATAATTTCTAACATAGTTTGCCCGTGCAAGCAAGGCGCAGTTAGGCCCGCAAGCATCTATTATTGATGACAATTTAGTCCAAATCAGATCCGGTCTGCCATGATTCATCAGGAGTTGTCATGTGATATATGGCCAAACTGGCATTGGCCCGGAGAATTATATAGGCGCCAGCTTGTTGAGAAAACGAGAGTATTGATTGGATGCGAAAAGACGGTTGGTGGGAGTCAACATACCCATTCATTCAGGCAAAGAAATTATAGGGTATCCATAAAGAAGACCCTCTGATCCGGGCCGTGGAACGCAACCGAGGGCAGAGGGTCAAAAGCGAGTTAAATCTCTTCTACCGTAATCGCAGCCTCTTCACAGACCTCGACACAGCTTTCGCAGCCCAGGCATTCATCCGCATTCACGGGTTGGGATTTCCCATCTTCCAGTTCAAAAACTTCAACCGGGCAAACATCGACGCATTCTTCGCAGCCTGTGCATTTTTCTTGATCAACGACAACATTAAAAGCCATTATAAAAGTCTCCTTTCGAATTTAGGATTTGATTAAGGTGATCAACCCACCTTGGGTTCTATTAAAGATGAAGTCAATATACCAATTGGATAAGCGAGTCAAGACTTGATGGTATTTTTTGCAAAAATTAAACAAAACAAACCTTTTAAATAAATATAATTGCTTGTCACTGATCAAAGTTATCACAGGGTTACGCCCAAGCCAACAAGTCCGTTACGGATGTCGTTCGATGAGTCCTATCAGCGTATTCTTAATGCCAGGCGTCTGACTGAATTTTTTACTGTCCCCGTTTGGCAATTTTAAAAACCGCGCAAATAATTGGGCGGGCGTACATCCGGGCAAGCAGCAGACAGAGAGCTTGAATTGCTCAGCCTGTCGTGGCAGCGGCGGCCTGTGAGCAAGGGTGTTTTCGGCGAAGGGCTCCTTGCATTCAACCCCGTTTTTTATCTGCTGGCAGAAGGCTTCGCGCCAGTCCATTAACGCATCATCGTCTGACGCAAGGGCAGGCATTCCATTGAATTCAAATATTTTTTCATCCGACACCAGGTCTTCAACCAGGAAATTAAAAATCGTTGGACTGCTGGTAACCAGAAATCCCGAATCGATCGGTTCCTTTAAAAAAAGACGCGTCCAGGCCAGCAGTCGATCCAAAGGCATGTAATCACCCGGATCATCAGATTTGATCTCAGCTGTAAGCCGGGCAAACGCGGGTTCGTTATCATTTTGACCATTCAGGTTTTTTAGCAATGCTTCCGAACGCCGATCCGTATCCTCCAATTCCTGCTGCAATTCAGCATTTTGCCGGTCGAATTCCTGGGCAAATTCTAAAAAGACCCGCGCGCGTAAAAGGGCCTCCGGATATGCCTGCCCGCTATTCGGCTTACGGTCTTTTTTAAGATCGGCAATAATTTGTGAGGCAGATGTATCATCGAAGAATGGAATTGCGCCCTGCTGATTCCAGAATGCTGCCGATTTGAGGTCCCTGATATCCGCGTGCTGCTGTGCAAATTGCTGAAACGCCCTGACAATTTCGGTAAAGTTCTTATCTTCAGCCGGCGCCGGCACACACACGGTTATGGTATTTTGTTCCACCCAGAATTGCATTTCAGCCGGTAAGTCTTTACCCGAGGGCTGATAAACATAAAAATGCTGGAAACCGGCAGCAAAAATCTCTGCCACCCATTGCGGCACGTAGGTAAAGGGGAAATAAATGGGTTGTATCATTCGAATTGAGATCTCCCGTGTATGATGGTGCTTACCCCAATCTGCTAAGATTTTCAAATTAAAGGTTCAGGGTTCAAAGTTGGAAGGTTAAATAATAGAAAGCATAAATCAAAGGTTGAAAATAGAATTGTTAAATCATCTTCAAGTTTACCATCTTCGTGCTAATCACTGAACCCTTGAACCTCTGAACCCAGAACCCTGTCCCTTAACTCTGATCCTGCACCGGTATGCCGCGTGATCTGAGCTCATCTCTGATTTTATCGGCCAGCTCCCATTTCGCCGCCGCGCGGGCGCTCTCTCTTTTTTTAAGCAGGCGCTGTATATCGGGGTCAGCATAAGCATCAAAGAAATTAAAGACCTTCAAAACAGCGTCGATGTCGCGGAAGGCATCGACGATTTTTGAGGCGTCGGTCGAATTCAATTGTTTGTTGAGGATGAGGGTATTGACTTTTTTGACGATTGTAAAAATTGCTGCCAGGGCTGCCGATATATTCAAATCATCATCCATCGCACTCATAAAACCGTTTTTGAGGTCGTAAAGCAACTGTTCTATCTCGGCATAAGCACGCCCGTGTTTGACACAGCGCAAATTGGACATACAGCGATCCAGGCGTTCGAGCGCGCGCCCGGCATCGGCCAGGCGCTCTTTTGAAAACGGTATGGGTTTCCGATAGTGGCTGGAAAGCAGCCAGAAGCGAATGACCCGGCCGGAATACCCCATATTGACGAGTTCGGCGATCGTCAAACCGGCCGCCTGCTCATCTAATTTTTTGCCATCCATGAGCACGCGGTCGCAGTGGACGAAAAAGCGGGCCAGCGGCTTTGTGGTTATGGCAACGGCTATTGCATTTTCGTTCTCATGATGGGGAAAGACCAGCTCCCGGCTGCTGGTGTGGAGGTCGAAGCTTTCGCCTAAATATTTCAGCGAAATGGCCGCCGATTTAATATGCCAGGAGGGCCGAACGTTGCCCCATTGCGTCTTGATAAAAATACCCCGCTTGAGTTCAGAAAGCGTGGAGCGCTTAAATAAGGTAAAATCACGCGGATTCAGCTTTTCATAGTCATCCAGATCGACCGTGGCGCCGACCTTAATTTTATTGATATCAATACCGGAAAGCTGGCCGTAGCCATCCAGTCGCGAAATGTCAAAATATAGTGAACGCAGTTTCTCATAGGCAACGCCCTTTTGCACCAATTTCTTGCCCAGGGCCACCATGTCATCCACATGCTCGCTTGCCTGGGCGTATACATTGGCCGGGGTGACCTCTAAAACAGCCAGGTCCTCCTTGAATTTCACCATATTGGCTTCGGTAAATTCGCCCAGACTGACACCTTGCTTTTCAGACCCGCTGATCGCTTTATCATCAAGATCATTAATGTCGGTTAAATGGTGGACCGCATGCCCGCGGAACTCCAAATAGCGACATAATAAATCGGCAAACACGATGCGCCGCATTTCGCCAAGATGAGCGCGGGCATGCGCGGTTGGGCCGCAGGAATAAACCTGAACCTGACCCGGAACTTGAGGTTCAAAAACTTCTTTTTTCCGGCTGAGGGTGTTAAACAATTTCAGCGATATCTCCTCCTGCACCGCAAAAAGCGAAGTGCTCAGGTAGCGTTCGCCGCTATCGGGAAATATGACGACCAGTGTTCCGCCGGTCATATTCTCGGCAACCTTGCAGGCACCGGCCATCGCCGCACCGCTGCTCATCCCGACAAATATGCCTTCTTCCCTGGCCAGTCGTCTGGCCATTTCGTAGGCGGTTTCATCTTCGATATTGAGCTTTTGATCCAAACGTTTCTTGTCAAAAATTTCAGGGCGATAGGCCTCCTTCATGTTCTTTAAACCTTGAATTTTATGGCCCAGATACGGTTCGATTCCAATGATTTGTATGGTCGGATCATAGGTCTTTAATTTTTTAGAAACGCCCATTAAGGTGCCGGTGGTTCCCAAAGTGGCGACTAAAGTGGTAATTTGGCCGTTGGTTTGCTGCCAGAGTTCCTCCGCTGTGCCGTGGTAGTGCGCCAGCCAGTTGGCTTCATTATTAAATTGATCGGGCAGATAGTAGGTGTCCGGATTTTTACGGGCCAGCCGATAGGCCTCATCAATAGCCCCATCGGTACCCAGATGACCGGGTGTTAAAAGAATGTCAGCTCCCCGGGCCTTGAGGATCTTCTGGCGTTCGATGCTGACGGCATCGGACATGACCAGCAACAAGCGGTATCCCTTGACGGTGCACACCAGGGCCAGACCGATACCGGTGTTGCCGCTGGTGGGTTCGATGACAGTTTTTTGAGGGGTCAGCTTCCCTGAATGTTCAGCCGCCTCGATCATCCAGAGGGCGGCACGGTCTTTGATCGAACCACCGGGATTAAAATACTCAAGCTTGGCCAGCATCGTTATGGCGGGGTTCGGATTTAGTTTTTGTATCTTAACCAGGGGCGTATTGCCGATGGCATCCAGGATTGATTTGCCCATAGTATCTGCTTATAATGTCAGAAGAGTTGACGCCGCTATTTTCAGTATACGGCCAAAAATCAAATCAGCGGTCCGATCGCACATTATTTGAAAAAGGAAGCCAATATTCCACGGATGTCGGCAAAGACCTGATCCGTGCTCTGGGCGGCATCGATAACGCGAAAGCGCTGCGGTTCACGCTGTGCCAGTTCAAGGTAACCGGCCCGAACTTTTTCATGAAAGGTTAGGGCCTCATTTTCAAAACGGCTTTCATCCCCCCCCCGCTGGCCGCTGTTTAGTTGCTGCCAGGCGCGCTCCAGACCCTGTTGCGGTGAAAGATCCAGTAAAAAAGTGATGTCCGGCTTTAAATTGTCAAACAACAAGCGGTGTAGTTCCAACAGTAAATCAACGCTGAGTCCTCGGGCAAATCCCTGATACACAACGGTCGCGTCAAAATAACGATCGCAGATGACCGCTTTGCCGGCTGTCAGGGCAGGTCTGATGATCTCATTGATATGCTGGGCCCGATCTGCCAGGTAAAGCAGCAATTCGGTCATCGCCTCGAGGGTATG
>JAHEIW010000067.1:7866-17037 GCA_024639185.1 Deltaproteobacteria bacterium
CAAAATAACGATCGCAGATGACCGCTTTGCCGGCTGTCAGGGCAGGTCTGATGATCTCATTGATATGCTGGGCCCGATCTGCCAGGTAAAGCAGCAATTCGGTCATCGCCTCGAGGGTATGGTTTTCCGGGTTCAGCAAAATCGAGCGAATATGTTCACCGATGACGGTCCCACCCGGCTGGCGCGTCGTCACACATTCCATCCTGCTGTGATTGATAAATTCAGCCAGTCGATGGATTTGAGTCGTTTTGCCCGAGCCTTCGATACCTTCCAGGGTGATGAACATGGGGTTCACTGTTTTGGGTTTGGCGGTTAAGCCCTAATTTTTATGCTGTTGAATAACTTTACCTTTTTTCATTTTAGCAAGCACGTCGTAATCAGTCTGATCACACTTAATGGGCGTGATCGAAATGAAATTTTTGCACAGGGCCGAGCCGTCAATTTCGATGGACTTGCCCTGAGGCAAGGAATCACATCCCTGCCAGTAATAGATGCGATCGCGCGGATCTATTCTTTTATCAATGTATTCCGGAAAAAAGTCCATATCCAGTCGACTTATTTGCACCCCGGCAATATCTGCCAACGGTCGGTTTGGAATATTGACATTTAAAAATGTGCCGGCCGGCAGCCCGTGGGTATATACGTCCTGGGCCAATCTTACGGCGAAGGCGGCCGCCGCGTCATAAGATTCAACCTGACGGCTGTGAATGGAGACCGCGATAGCCAGAATACCATACATGGTCGCCTCTTTAGCGGCAGCGACCGTTCCGGAATAATTAATATTGACGCCCACATTCGCGCCCGGATTAATACCGGATATCACCAAATCCGGTTTGGTTTTCAGAATTTCCAGTACGCCGATTTTGATGCAATCGGCCGGTGTCCCGGAGACGGCATAGCCCTCAAATGTGTCGGGGATTACAACTTTGTGCGCGCGCAACGGTTCATTTAAAGTAATGCCATGACCAACTGCACTTTGTTCTCGCTCCGGCGCAATAACCGTCACGCTGTGATCAGGTGCCAGGTGGGTGTACAGGGCTGCTAATCCCGGAGCATAAATTCCATCATCATTGGTCAATAAAATATTCATCATTATCATCAAAATTGAATTCAGGTGTTTGGCCAATACAAATTCGTGAAAGAAGGCACCGGCGAGGTTAACAGAATGGCCTTCCCGCTCGCTTGTGCGTATACAAGGCAAAGAAAGGTTTTGCAGAACACACGACACAGATGGGTCCTCAAAACACGTTGCCCGGACAGTTTGGAGGATCGCGCCCGCCCTTAGAGAGCAAATGCCGCACCCGTTGGCGCCCAATTGACTTTCCAACGATATCTTGACATATTTAAATATTCTGGGTTTATATCCCAAATCCCAATTATATTCAAGGTATATAGACGAGTCACGGGCTTAGCGCTCAACCCAGACAGCCCAAAAAAATCAAAGCTGAAGGGCTTATCCCAAGTCCGGGACAAAATGCAGGGGAACTTTTTTTTCAGCGAAAACGGTTGAATCACTTGCATCCGATTTTTATTTTAAAAAGGCGCTTCCTGACAGCTTTCATCGGCTGTATGTTTTTAACCTGTATCGCAGGGCCGCAACCACTGCCGGCGCAGATTTTAAAATTGGAACCCGATCAGGTTCTAAAAGATGACAGCCGCCAACCCTGGGAGCTCCACGCCGATGAGGTCGCTTACGACCAACAGCTGGACCAATATGTTGCCCGCGGCAATGTTCAGATATCCAGGGGTGATATTCTTCTGACAGCTGATCTTGTTGACTACGATCATAAGGCCCAGAGCGCGTTTGCCCGCGGCAACGTAGTGCTAACCGTGGGCCAGGATATTCTTTCCGGCAGCACCATGCAGATCGATCTCGAAAACCAGATGGGCTTTATTGAAAATGCCTATTTATTCCTAAAAGAGAATAATTTTCATATCACCGCCGATAAAATTGAAAAAACCGGTAAAAAAACCTATCGAATCGACGAGGCCACCCTGACCACATGCGATGGGGCTAAACCGAGCTGGAAAATCAGCGCGCGTAACGTTAAAATCAAGGAAAGTGGTTCCGGCACCGCATCGCACGCCGTCTTACGGGCCCGAAACATACCGGTGTTCTATACACCCTTCTTTTATTACCCGGCCCGAAAAGACCGCCAGAGCGGTTTCTTGATGCCTGAATTCGGCGAATCAAAGCGCAGAGGGTATCAATATAACCAACCGTTTTTCTGGGCCATATCCGAAAGTGCCGATGCAACATTCTACGCCCACTACATGTCCAATCGTGGCATAAAGCCCGGTGCTGAATTTCGCTATTATCGCAGTGAGCACTCCAAGGGAACCTTCATGCTGGATGGGCTTCACGATGATAAAACCGATGTTGGCGGAGACTCCAGCAATGATTACGGATATCGTGACGCCGGCGAAGAGGTTTTGCGCAGCAATAATAATCGCTATTGGTTTCGCATGAGCCATCATCAACCCGTTCCTTTGGGTTTTGCGGCTAAATTGGATCTGGATATTGTCAGGGACCAGGACTATCTGCGGGAATTCCAGATTGGATACATGGGCTATGATGAGACCAATGACTATTTTCGCAAAGTGTTTAATCGTCAGCTGGATGACTATAACGATCCTGTTCGAACCAACCGATTGAATTTAAATCGTCTGTGGCCGAAATTCAGTTTCAACTTTGAACCCCGCTGGAATGACGATACCCGACGCAGTACCAATACCAGCGGCACCCTGCAACAATTGCCGCTGCTCAGTTTCGATGGCGCTAAACAGAAAATTTTAACGTCCCCATTTTATTTCGACCTCGGCTCACAGTACAACTATTTTTGGCGTGACAGCGGCACCCGGGGTCAACGGCTTGATTTGCAGCCCAGACTCTATCTGCCGTTTCGTGTTCAAAATTACTTGACGATTGAACCCTCGGCCGGATACCGCCAGACGCTTTACGGTCTGGATAAGAATAATTTCGAAGATCAGCCAAATGTTGACCGCTGGTCCCATCGCGAACTGTTTGATACCCGTTTGGATTTTTTTAGCGAAATCGAAAAGGTCTACTCCTTTGAGGGCCAGTTGTTTGAAAAAGTCAAGCACCGCATCCGGCCCCAGATTACGCATGAATTTATATCCAATTCCAGACAGCGAAGTCTGCCCCGCTTTGATGCAAACGACCGTATCGATGAAACGAACAAAATCAGTTATTCGGTGATTAATACGTTGACTTCAAAATCGAAAGTAGCCGCAGCCGAACCCTTGAGCCCCAAGCTGCCCGCAAAGCGCGGCAGTCAGCGCGAATCTAATGCCGATTTTCGGTACAATGATCTGTTGCGCTTTGAAGTCGCGCACAGCTATGATTTTGAAAAATCAAAACGACCACTTGCACCGATTTTTGCCAGGCTTGACGTTTTTCCGGGAAAATATGTCTGGATAGATGCCGATGCCCGTTATTCAGTTTATGATAACCGATTTTTGGCCTTCAACGTACAGGGATCCGTCTGGGACAGCCGGGGGGATGAATTATATATCGACTATCGCGGCGAGCAAGAGTCCGAAGAAACCGAAGTCGAGGAAGACATCCAGTCAATTTATGGTAAAATAAAAATTCAGTTGATTGACAGTCTCTCGATTAACGCCGAAAATGAATACAACTTTGAAACCCAGCAGCGAATCAGAAGCGGTGCCGGATTTACATATACATCTCAATGCTGGTCCTTTGACTTTCAGTATATCAATGAGCCCAATGACTGGAAGGTGGGTTTAAGAATCGAATTGATCGGGTTAGGCTCAATCCGTTATTAAACCCTATGGTTTGCGAAGTGGACAACATCAAAAAGTATTTGCTAAGTTTTCGATTTTCCATTATGGCAGGTTCTCCATGCCACACACAACAGGATCCGAGGCAGTGACCTCGACACGCAGGCATACTTGTTGAGAATCAAACGCAGGATCAAAAGCAATGAATAACCAACGATTGGAATACCTCTGGTATGTGTTGCATACCAGAAGCCGATTTGAAAATGTTGTCAATGCGGGCCTCGGAAAAAAAAGCATTGAAGCGTTTTTGCCCAAGGTTACCGTCCGCAGCAAGCGCCGCGATCGCAGAACCATGATTCGCGTACCCCTTTTTCCCGGGTATGTGTTTGTTAGGACAGATTTAGCCCCCCAGTCTCACCTGGAAATCGTCAAAACCGCCGGCGCCGTGCGGCTGATCGGCAGCAAACAGGGGCCGGTACCGGTGCCGCAAGAAACCATCGAATCCTTAAAAATTATGGTCAGTGCTGAACATCCGATCACTACCGGCAATCAGTTAACAAAAGGGGATAAGGTTTTGGTGGTGCAGGGTCCATTTGCCGGTGTGACCGGAACTTTTATCCGCTATGGTGGTAAAGGTCGCGTGATTGTTAATATTGAAGCCCTCGGGCAGTATGCCGGCGTGGAGGTCAGTGAAGATGATATTGAAATCGTGCCGAAAATATTAACATAACCGCTTGACATCGAATTCAGTTTTAGCATATACATTTCAAAATGTTATTGCCGATCCGAATTTTGAAAAAGGAGGTTCTATGAATAAGTTGGAACTCATCTCCGCCTTGAAAACAGAGGCCAACATATCAAAAGCTGAAGCCGCAAAGGTCGTACAGATTTTTTTCGATAACATGGCGGATGCCATGGCAAGGGGAGAACGGGTTGAAATTCGGGGTCTGTGCAGCTTTTTTGTAAAGGACTACAAAAGCTACACCGGCCGAAACCCTAAAACCGGTGAACAGGTCACGATTAAGCCGAAAAAACTTCCTTTTTTCAAATCAGGGAAAGAGCTAAAGGAACGGGTAGATTATTGAAATTGTGTCTGGGTTTGATTTGCTTATAAATCAAGAACGACCCATAAGAATATTAACCACCCTCCTAAAGAACCGGACTCTTCCTCACGCGCTTCTTTTCACTGGTACAGCAGGAGTGGGCAAACAAGCTGCCGCCCTTGCCCTGGCCATGGCCTGCAACTGCCGGGGAGAGACATCCGGATTCATTGCCGAAGATGGCTTCGAGCAGGAGCCTGCCGGGCCAGCGCTCGAATTATGCGGTGTATGCAAGTCCTGCCGAAAAATAGCAGCCAACAATCACCCGGATATCATTCAGGTCCAACCGCGCGGCCCCTTCATCAAAATTGAGCAGATTCGAACCGTCTTGCAGACGCTTGCCAGGAAGCCGTACGAGGCCAAAACCCGGGTGGTTATTATTTTAGAGGCACAATGCATGAATGCGTCTGCCAGCAACGCTCTGCTTAAAATACTGGAAGAACCACCCGATCGCTCGATGCTGGTGTTGATCGCAAACCATAGGTCTGACCTTCTACCGACGATTACGTCCCGCTGCCAGCCGGTGCAATTTAATCGGATCTCACGCAAGCGCATTGCGTCATGGATTGTGAAGGAGCGTGGTCTCAATCCGCAAACGGCTGAAATTGTTGCCGCAATGGCCAATGGGAGCCTCAGCAATGCCCGCACGATGATCGATGAGAACTGGTTGCAGGGCAGAAAGTGGCTGATTGCTGAATTGCAGCACCTGTCTTTGCAACCCGCAGCGCGCTTGTTGGCGCTGGCTGAAAAATTTGCCCGGGAAAAAGAATCGCTGGCCGGGAGATTGGAAATCATCAAAAGTTGGTTCCGGGATTTAATCATTAACCCATATGACCGCAGGAAATTGATCAACCAGGATGTTGGCGACCGGATCAAAGAAGCATCGGGTAAAACCGACACACGGGTTCATCTGTCCAAACTGGAAGCGGTTCAAAAAATGCAAAGCCGCTTGAAGGCAAACACAAATTTAAGACTCAGCATGGAGAAACTGCTGATCGAACTGGCCAAACCGTGAGGGCGAGATGTCCTTTAACGTCAACAGCAGATTAAAGGCACGCAGCTTTCAACAGCAATGGTATCAAACTGGCAACAGGGAATGATGGAATTGTGCAAGAATGGAATAGGGGTCAAAAATGCAAAGCGGCCGTTTGAAGCGACGGTATAGCGAAACGAATCGCGTTCAAAAGATTACATAACCATGAAAAAGATAGTTGGCATACGATTCAAAACAGCAGGCAAAGTGTACGATTTTGACTGCGGCGCATTTGTCCTGAAACAGGGAGACCATGTCATTGTTGAAACCGAACAGGGACTGGGTTTTGGTACAGTCGTTGTACCGCCGAGATCTTATGAAAAATCGCCGGGCGACAAACCGCACAAAAAGGTCTTTCGGCTGGCTACGGAAAAGGACTTCAAGCAACGCCAACAAAACCTGGCAGACGAGAATTCAGCGCATGCCTATTGTCTGGAATGCATCCGCAGCCTGGGGTTGAAGATGAACCTTTTTTCGGTGGAAAAATCTTTCGACGGGAATAAATATATCTTTTTTTTCACAGCCGAAGGCCGGGTTGATTTTCGGCAGCTGGTCAAAATGCTGGTTAAAAAACTGAATGTCAGAATCGAAATGCGGCAGGTCGGTATCCGCAACCAGGCAAAAATGTGTGGCGGTATCGGTCGCTGCGGACGAGTACTGTGCTGTTCAACCTTTTTGGACAAATTCGACCCGGTTTCCATTCGAATGGCCAAAGAACAAAGTCTTTCCTTGAATCCAACCAAAATTTCCGGACAATGCGGGCGGCTGATGTGTTGCCTGACCTACGAGTTTGAAACATACAAATATTTAAAGAAAGATTTGCCGCGCCTGGGCAAAATCGTCAAAACGCCCGGCGGTAAAGGTAAGGTTATCCGTCATAATGCCATCTGTAACCGGATCGCCGTTCGTCTGGAGGACAATATTGAAGTAGAATACAGGCCTGATCAACTAAACCTGCAAAAGGAATAAACATGCCCGAACCGTTTTACATCACGACCCCTATTTATTACGTAAACGCCCGCCCGCACCTGGGGCATGCTTACACCACCATCATTGCGGACGTCATCACCCGTTTTCATCAAATGCAGGCAGCGGATGTTTTCTTCCTTACCGGAACCGACGAACATGGTGACAAAGTGGTGCGCGCCGCGCAAAAGGAGAACCTGAGCCCCAGGGAATATGTCGATAAAATAAGCCGCCTTTTCAAGGAACTCTGGCCGGAGCTCAATGTCAACAATAATTACTTTGTGCGCACAACCGATGCGGCCCATATGGAGGTCGTCAGCCAAATTTTGCGGAAGATCTATGATGCGGGCGATATTTATTTTAGTGAATATGAAGGTCAATATTGCTTCGGATGTGAACGATTTTATACCGAGCGGGAATTGGTCGGCGGTAAATGTCCGGATCATGAAGTCGAACCTGAAATCATCAAAGAATCCAATTATTTTTTTAAAATGAGCCGCTACCAGAATTGGCTCATCGATCACATCAAGCAAAACCCGGGATTTATCCGGCCCAAGCGCTACCGTAATGAAGTGCTCGCATTTTTAAAGGAACCACTGGAAGACCTGTGCATCTCGCGACCAAAGAGCCGCTTAAAATGGGGCATCACCCTGCCTTTTGATGAAAATTTCGTCACTTATGTATGGTTTGATGCACTGTTAAATTATGTTTCCGCGCTGGGTTACCCGGACGGTGAACGCTTTGCTAAATTCTGGCCCGTTGCACAACACATTGTCGCCAAAGACATACTCAAACCCCACGGTATTTATTGGCCGATAATGCTGAAAGCGGCGGGTATCCCCATTTACCAGCACTTGAATGTGCATGGATACTGGAACATCGAGCAGAGCAAAATGTCTAAAAGCCTCGGCAATGTCGTCGACCCGCTTCAGCTACGAAAAATTTATGGTCTGGATGCCTTTCGGTTTTTTCTGATTCGTGAAATGAATTTTGGGCTGGATTCAAGCTTCAGCGAAACAGCACTGGTTCAGCGAATCAATTCGGATCTGGCCAATGATCTTGGCAACCTTTTCTCCCGAATTCTGTCCATGGCCCATAAGTACTGTATCGGGCAGGTTCCCCAGTTCGATTTACAGGCCGAAAGGGAGCTGGGCCTTGACCTGCAGACCGGTGCTTTGGAAACCATCGATACGTTTGAAGGCCATATGCAATCGTTTGAATTTCATAAAGCATTGATGGCTGTATGGGAATTTATCGCCCGGATGAACAAAATGATCGACGTAACCGCCCCGTGGGTTATGGCCAAAAAGAAATCCAGTCAGAAACAGCTGGCGACCGTTATGTATCAGCTGCTGGAAGGCCTTCGCATCATTTCGGGTCTCATTTATCCGGTGATGCCCGGCACCGCACAAAAAATGCAGAAATATCTTGGATTGGACCCGGCCGGCCCTTTTTACCATCTTAATCAGCTACGCAATTGGAAAGCGTTACCGTCGGGTACGCACCTGTTGAAATCGATCGTTCTTTTTCCAAGAATTGAGGCACAAAAAAAGACATTCGCCGCCAGCACGCAAAAAGAGGAGGACGCCAAATCATTGAAGTTCAAGCCTGAAATCACCATAGAAGCGTTCAGTCGCATCGACCTGCGCGTAGCAACCATCGTGCAGGCTGAACCGATCCCCAAAGCAAAAAAATTGCTTAAACTGGAAGTCGATATGGGGCAAAAACGGACCCTGGTTGCCGGGATTGCCGAAAGGTACTCGGCTGAAGAATTGATTGGCAAACAGGTAATCGTCGTCGCTAATCTTAAACCGGCTAAACTCATGGGCGTGCTTTCCAATGGGATGGTGGTTGCCGCAGTAGATGACTCCGGCCCCACCCTGGCATCAATCGAAAAAAAGGTGGCACCGGGTACACCCCTCAAGTAAGGTTCACAGGTTCGGCGTTCAGAGGTTCAAAAGTTGCGGCCAATTGTTGCTGATTGCTGGCTGATTGCTCCTGGCCGCTGGCTACCGGTCATCGGTTACAGATTTTTAGCCAGTAGCCAACCGCAAGTAGCCAGGGGCTAGCCCGCCGACCCATTGAATCCTGAGCCCCCCAACCATTGAACCCTGAACCCATGAACCTCTGAACCTTAACTGAATTCTTGACCCCCGGGGCTCGATGCGCGATAATATTGTTTTATGCCAGGCAGACGGTGTTGATAAATATTGCGCGTTTCAGAAAAAAATGAAAATGAAAATACCCTTTTTAACCAGACGACTGCAGCGTTTAAAATCTAAGGATCGTATGTTTGGCCGGCATGCT
>JAHEIW010000067.1:17137-22425 GCA_024639185.1 Deltaproteobacteria bacterium
CCAGGCAGACGGTGTTGATAAATATTGCGCGTTTCAGAAAAAAATGAAAATGAAAATACCCTTTTTAACCAGACGACTGCAGCGTTTAAAATCTAAGGATCGTATGTTTGGCCGGCATGCTAATTGGTTCCGAAAACTTCTTGCGGCCGATGTTTACATCGGAAAATTTATCGAGCGGGTTCCGCATGGATCCATCGTGTTTTTCCCTTGCCGGCAAGCCACGTTTTTTTGCGGCATCGCCGGAATTGTAACGTTCAAAAATGAAAAGCCGGCAGCAGGCAGGCTCAACCTCGATTCACTCGAAAAATTGATCAGCCAGATAGCGGCCAACGGTTATCAATCATGTGCGGCAGCCAATCGTTTGGATCACGATTATCTGGGCGGCCAAGATAAAATGGAGGCTCTGTGGCACAAAGTACACGCATTCAATACCGACGCACCCTTTTTTTTGATTTTTTCAGAAGAAAAGACCCAAGGTCAAATTAAACAGATGGCAAAGCGCCTGGCTGCCTTGACGGCCTCTGAAAGTGACCTGCTGACCGCACAAATGGGCCATCTTTCCGCCGAACATGTCGAGTTGATGGCCCGAGCCATTGAAAAATTAAAGGACATCCTTTGGTGTCTCGAAAATGATATTCTGGCCAATATTGTAAAAATTCAAAACCTATTGGACCACGGCTTCAAAAACCCTTCACCGGCAAACGTCAGCCTGTTTAAAAAGCTCAATGCGATCTTGAACAGTATCGACCGACTCGAAGTCAGGGGCAGGGATTCTGCAGGCATTTCCATCATGTTAATTTTTAAGGAGGCCGATTTTCAAAAATGCCAGGAAACGCTCAAACAGGCCGGTCACCTTGCTCAGTTTAAAGAGCGCTGCGATCCGGACCCACTCGTCAACGGGGGTATCAATTACCGCGCTTCCACCCGGGCTGACGGAAAAACTCAGGTGGCCGTGGCAGTCACCTATAAAATTGCTCTCGAAATCGGCAGCCTGGGTGACAATGTGGATTATTTGCGCCGACAGATTGCAGACGATGCCGTCTTTCAGATCCTGGCGACGATTCCAGCTGACTTTGAAACGGTTTCAGCGCATACGCGCTGGGCATCGGTGGGTGCTATCACAGAGGCCAACTGTCACCCTGTCGATAGTTACACCACTGGTAGTGCCAGCGCCAGATGCGGCATTATTCATACCTGCCTGAATGGCGATATTGATAACTTCCAGCGTTTAAAGGCCGAAATAGAGGGGTCTGGCACACAGATCCACAGCGACATCACCACCGATACAAAAATAATTCCGCTTATAATCCAGCAGTATGTCCACCAGGGCCATGGGATCGATGAAGCCTTTCGACTGGCCGTCAACGATTTTGAGGGCTCGCATGCCATCTCCATGCACACCGACCTGGCGCCCGGCAAGCTGTTTCTGGCGCAAAGAGGCAGCGGACAGGCTATTTTTGTTGGCCTTGCAGATGAACATTATATAGCCAGCTCCGAGGTTTACGGCTTTGTAGAAGAAACACCCTATTACCTCAAATTGGATGGCGAGAAAGCCATCACCGGCAAACAGGGTCGCACCCAGGGACAAATTTTTATTTTGAACCAGACCAGCAAGGGGGGACTGAATGGCATTGAGGCCTGTTTTTACGATGGTACACCATTGGAGCTTGGGGAAAGCGACATAAATTATACTGAAATAACGACCCGGGATATTGATCGTCAAAATTTTCCGCACTATTTTTTAAAGGAAATTTCAGAATCGCCCGCATCGGTTGACAAAACACTGCAGAACCGCTGGAAATTCAAAGAAGAAAACCCAGCACAATATACGATTGCCCTGGATGAAACGATCATCCCCCGAACATTGCAAAAAGCGCTGGCAGCCGATCAGATAAAGCGTATTTTTTTCATCGGCCAGGGCACCGCCGGTGTCGCCGCTTTGACTTGCGCCAATATCCTGAACTACTATCTGGCCAACCCCTCCATTCAGATCAGCGCTTTAAAAGCTTCGGAATTCAGTGGCTTTCAATTAAATGAAAATGACAGCCAGCATGCCATGACGGACACGCTGGTTGTGGCGATCAGCCAATCCGGCACGACCACCGACACCAACCGTACGGTTGATATGGTCAAAGAGCGGGGGGCCTATACGCTGGCGATTGTCAATCGCCGGGATTCAGACATCACGTTTAAGGTCGACGGGGTCATGTATACCAGCAGCGGTCGGGACATTGAAATGTCGGTTGCCTCCACCAAAGCTTTTTACTCCCAAATTGTCGCCGGTGCTGTTTTGGGTTTGTATATCGCCAGGGTGAAAAATCGTCGGGATGATGCATTTGTCGACCAAGAAACCCGGCGCCTGCTGGCCCTGCCCTCTCATATGCGCAAGGTCCTTGCGCTGCGAGAGGCTATCAAGCGATCAGCCATGAAACTGGCTGTAACCAAAACTTACTGGGCAGCTGTTGGCAGCGGACCCAACAAAGCAGCCGCCGACGAAATTCGTATCAAACTCAGTGAGCTGTGCTATAAAACGATTTCCTCCGATTTTGTTGAAGATAAAAAACACATTGATCTGTCTTCAGAGCCGTTGATCATCGTGTGCGCTGCCGGTTCAAGAAGCACCGTCATCGGCGATATTATCAAGGATACGGCCATATTCAAAGCCCACAAGGCAACCCCGGTAGTCATCGTCAATGAAGGCGAAGATCGTTTTCATCCCTATGCCGCCGATGTTTTTCAGGTTCCGGCGGTTGAAGAGCACCTGGCACCCATCCTGAATACGCTGGTGGGGCATATCTGGGGCTATTATGCTGCGCTGTCCATCAATGACGGCTCACGGTTTTTATATCGCTTCCAAGAGGACCTGCAAACCAGCATCAAGACGCATGCCGCAGAGGGCTTAACGGTATACGAAATTATTCTTGAAAAAGCATTCCAGGAGAAAGTCGCTCATTTTGATAAGGCATTTAGAACCCAAAAAGCGAAAAAACAATTTCCGGCGGCCATCGGATCGGATGTCACATCGGATTTAACCTTGCTGCTCAAATATTTATCCGGACGGTTGCCGGTTTCTGATTTTGAACTTGATTTCAGCCTGAAAGGCACCGCTGCAAATATGATCAATGCAACGTTTGCCTGCCTGGGGCAGGCAATTAACTTTCTCGCCCGCCCGGTGGATGCCATCAAACACCAGGCGAAAACCGTTACCGTTGGTACCAGTCGGATCAGCGAGCGCCTGGAAGGCATATTATTTGACACTCTGACAGCGGAAAATATCACCGTTTCGCAGCTAACGGCCAGTAATATTATCGTGTTAAAAAATTTACAGGACATTATTCGTGATATCAGTGGATCAATTCTCTATCGTATTGAAGGTTTAAATCTGTTGGGTGAACCGGTCAAAGAAACGACCATTGACGTTGTTGCCAAACGCGGTGCTGCCAATAATGTCCCATCACGGGTTGAGACCGATGCCCAGTTGAAAGGAACCAAGCGTATCATCGTCAGACAGGGCAACGTTTATATCGGCAAAGGGCGCAAAGATGATCGTAGCATCACGGTTATTCCGGTCCTATCAAATTCACCGTCTTCACCGAGCATCATTGAAAATTTGCTTCTACTGCATATTATATTTAAAGATAACATTCCGCTGAGCGCAAAAATCAAAGCCCTGGGCGGCAAATACGAACATATCCAAAATATTGTTCAAGAAAACAGCATTATCTGGAACGATCAATTGCTTGATGGCATCGCCGTTGAAGAATTATTTGGACGTTCCGCCGAAAAAATAGGTGAGCACATCGTATCTCAAGTCACTTCATAGTTTCAGATGACAGAGGTCAGAAGACAGAATACAGACAGCATAGTGCACTCTCTGAGCTGAATTCATATTTTCTGTGCTCTGACTTCTGTTTTCTGTCTTCTGAATAAACAACACATCGACCATTGATCCCATCTGAGATACCCCATGCATATTCGTCTGCTATTGCGGATCCTTTGGGTCTCATGCCTTGTTTGCCTGCCATTACTGAACGTTGAATTGCCGGCCCAAGAGGCAGAAAAAACGGAATCTCCTGAGGAGAAAACGCTTATCCGTAAAATCCCACCGGATCAACAGGGCGGAGGGGGTTACGAGCTCGTATATGTCGTTGACGCTCCGCTGGATGCTTTTTGGAAATTTAAAACAGATTTTGATAATGCATTTTTAACAACCAACAAATTTATTGTGGCGCATCGATTGGTCAGCCAGCACGATAATGTGGTTGTGACCGAAAATATTTTCAGCGAGGATGTGTATATCCACAAACCCAACGCCAAATTTCGCTGGCAAACAAAAATCTATCCAGTTACATATCGCCTGGATTTTGAACTTTTAAACCCAAAGGAGTGCGGCCAAAAATTTCAGCACGGATCTATTCAGCTCGAATCGGCGGGATCTGAAGGCCAGAAAACAAAGGTTACCCAGCGGGCTTATTTTGACTTTTTCGGCGTATCTTTTTGGGTTCATTACCCCTGGTATGGCGGTATGAAGTATTTTCTGACATATTCAGTTGAGTGGGAGCAGGCCACAATTTCACGCTTGAAATCAAAATATATTCAAAAAAGTGCACAATAAGGTGAATATAATTTGACAAGAATTTGATGTATGCTATAATTCGTATACAAAAGTGAATACCAAGCAAAATTAATACGCTCAGCAAACAAACGTCCTGAGCATTAATTTAAATTTTAAACAATTGATATTTTTGAATTTATAATGTTTACAAAGATGGATAAAAGGTTCGCTAAGCCCAAATTTCATAATCTGGGCGAAAAATTCGAAGACCGCTTTAAGGTGTATAAAAATGGATAAAATTGCCAACCCTGACGGTATTTCCATTGGTCGCCTGAAGGAAATCTCCACCTGGGTATCGTCGGTGCAGGACCTGGACCAGCTGCTGGAACTGATCATTGAAACCGCCACGCGGATGATGGATGCCAAGGCCAGTTCACTGTTGCTGCTGGATCCAAAAACGCAACGATTGTACTTCAAGGTGGCAACCGGCGAAAAAAAAGATGATGTCAAACAGTTTGAAATTGAAATCGGGCAGGGTATCGCCGGATACGTTGCCCAGACGGGCGAACCGCTGTTGATCCCGAATGTGTCTGAGGATCCTCGCTGGTACAAGGAAATCAGTGAAAGCATTGGATTTGAAACACGCTCTATTGCCTGCGTTCCGATGAAAG
Organism: Deltaproteobacteria bacterium; assembly: GCA_024639185.1. Classification (GTDB taxonomy): domain Bacteria; phylum Desulfobacterota; class Desulfobacteria; order Desulfobacterales; family JAHEIW01; genus JAHEIW01. The sequence continues at coordinate 22,364 of JAHEIW010000067.1, forward strand.
TTAGGGGTGAAATTATCGGCGTTGTCGAAATTATCGATAAGGCCGACGGAAGTGAGATTACC
>JAHEIW010000181.1 GCA_024639185.1 Deltaproteobacteria bacterium
ATATGTGGGCTATCCGCAAAGATACATTAGCGCAGGTACTCGATCGGTATACACAGGACCCCAAACTGGGCACAATTTTATCAGCTTTCTGGCCATACTATGGGCTGCCGCCCTCTAAACTCTCCGGGTTTGTTTACGCCGTTGCCACGGCCGGCTTCATTCGATTCGGCGGTCATTACATCAAACATCGCTCTCAGGATTTGAGTGATGCGTTAATGCAAGCCATCGACTACGCCGGCGGGCAGGTGCTACTGAATACCGCGGCCATCGACATTACCCTGAAAAAGGGTGCTGTCACCGGAGTGGTGCTTGATAATGGGAAAAAACTCACTGCCAAAGCGGTGATTTCCAATGCCAGTGTACCTGCGACCCTGGAGTTGCTTTCTCGCGACACGGCCCCCGAAGATTTGCCGCGCAAAGCAACCCAATACACAGAGAAGATCAATACCTACCGGCCGTCTATATCTTCATTTTTAGTCTGGCTGGGTCTGAACCAGGACATCCGCAAAACGGTCAAAGGCTATGAAATTTTTGTCAGCGAGCACTACGATCCGGAACAAAGCTATCGGGCGTGTTTGGCCTGCGATTTAAACAAAAGCGGACTGGGCGTTGCCATCTACGACCACGCTTTTGAAGGCTACTCGGCGCCGGGTACCTCGACGGTTCAGCTGTTCACACTCAGCGGCTATGAACCCTGGAAACAGTATGCGAATGATTATTTTGCCGGTCGCAAAAAAGCCTACAGAAAGCAAAAAGAAAAAATTGCGCAGGCTCTTATCAAAAAGGCCGAACAGCATGTGATTCCCGGGCTCAGTTCCATGATCGAGGTTATGGAGGCGGCTACCCCACTGACCAATGTCAATTACACCCGCAACCCGGAAGGTGCTATTTATGGCTATGAGCAAGCAATGAACAATGCCTACATGAACCGGCTTGAAAACACCACGCCTTACAAAGGCCTTTATTTAGCCTCGGCTTGGAGCAACCCGGGCGGCGGTTTTCAACCGTGTTTGGATTCCGGCGCACAGGCATTCAAGGCGCTGATTAAGCAATGGGGCGGTTAAGCGCTGATTACATTTTAGAGATTTGCCCGATACGCTAGAAACTTATAATCTAATGGGCGTCCCCTTACTTAAAATGCGGTAAATAGATGAGCATTTTAGAGCGGTATTATTCGATTGTTGATGATGTTGAGGCATTTGAAGCGGTGGCGAGCCGGCCGCAGCCGCTTTTTGCCTGGACCAATACCCTGCGCACCACCTCGCGGCAACTGATCGATGTGCTCGCACCGGATGGCTACGAGCTTTCACCGCTGGACTGGCATCCGCGGGCCTTTCGGATCAATTGTCAAAATGAAGACGAGCGCCTGGGTCGACACTGGACTTACCTGGCAGGCTGGTTTCACATCCAGGAGGCCAGTTCGATGATCCCGGCTCTGGTGCTGAATCCGCAGCCCGGCGAGCGTGTTCTGGATCTGTGCGCCTCACCCGGCAACAAAACCGCCTTAATGGCCCAGGCCCTGGAGAACCGCGGCACGGTGGTGGCTAACGATCTTTTCTGGGAGCGTATTCGCCCGTTGCGATCCGCCATCGATCGGTTGGGGTTTCTTAATGTCAGTGTGACCTGCCATGACGGCACTGCTTACCCGCAGACGGCCGGGGAATTTGATTGTGTTCTGGTGGATGTGCCCTGCAGCTGTGAAGGCACCAGCCGCCGTTTCCCGGGTATTTTAAAACGGGCGCCCTTCCGACACGTGCCGAAACGATTCCACAAGCAACAGCTGCTGCTGGAAGCCGCCATCCGTCGCTGCCGGATCGGCGGTCGCATTTTATACAGCACCTGCACCTACGCCCCGGAAGAAAACGAGGCTGTTGTCGACGCGGTGCTAAATAAAATGTCGGGGGCCGTGCGTATTTTACCGATCAGTCTGAGCGGCTTAAAAGCTTCTCCCGGTCTAACAGGTTGGGCCGGAGAAAGCTTTCAGGACAATCTTAAACACTCCATTCGCATCTGGCCGCACTTAAACGACACCGGCGGATTTTATATCGCCCTTCTGGAAAAGATTGGCGGTGCCACCTGCAAAGCAGTTCATCTGCCGGCAATAGAGCAGCCGGATTTTCAAACCGCCTCCGGCAGCACCCAGCAGCGTTTAGAAGATGCCAAGCGCATGTTTGACATCCTCAGCAAGCGATTTGGTATAGAGCGCAGCGCTTTTGATGACCTACACCTACTCAAAAAAAGCCGGCGGGATATCTATGCCGTAGCCGCTGATCACCGACCGCCGCAGATGGCCAAATGCATCACCGGGCTGCCACTGTTTCATATGCACTTTAAATATCCCAAATTGACCACTGCATGCGCGACGGCCTTCGGCCACATGGCCAGTCGAAATGTAATCGATACATCTACCGGTCAGTTGCAAGATTATCTGTCCCGCAACACTTTTACCCTCAACAAAGAGCAGGCTAAGGCCTGCGATAGCAGTGGTTACGTGCTTGTGCGCCACCGAAAATCCGTTTTGGGTGTCGGTTTTTATGATCAATATCAGAGTGTTGTCTCCAGCTTGTTCCCCAAAAGCATGACCTTGATGTAAATTTTTCCTGCTGATTAGTCTAAAACCCCAAAATCTGACCTATTTGCTAATATTGCTTATTATTCTCACGCAAACCCGCCCGCCTCGCCTTGCTCGCATGGCGGGCGCGGGACGCTAAGACGACAAGAGATTTTAGTTTTAAGTGTATTTCCTTTGCGACTTTGCGGCTTTGCGAGAGGCAAACGCTTTGGCTCATTCCAAACTTATCAGGGTTACACTGTAAGGTCCCAGCACCTGTCGCGACTAAGGTATTCAAAATCTGTTTTTATTCAAATTCGTGCTTATATTTAACCACAGTGCAGCTTAAACTTTATGTAAAAAATGGAGTTTAAAATGATGAAAACGATATTAACAATGGGTGCTTTATTTTTGATAGGTATCGTCCTATTTGGATTTCAAAAAACAAACGATAAACAGCTTATAAAGGAAGAAAAGAGTTCGCTCATGAAAACAGAAGATACGAAATATAAAACTGCAACTTTTGCCGGCGGCTGTTTCTGGTGTGTTGAATCGGATTTTGAAAAAGTTGACGGTGTAATCGAGGCGGTATCCGGTTATACCGGGGGGGATGAGCCCAATCCGACTTACAAACAGGTGTCGGCCGGCGGCACCGGTCATACCGAAGCGATTCAGGTGACTTATGATCCGGACAAAATCACTTACAAAGAGTTGCTAGACATTTTGTGGCGACATATGGATCCCACCGATACCGGCGGGCAGTTTGTGGATCGCGGCTCCCAGTATCGGCCGGCCATCTTTTATCATAACGAAGAACAAAAACGCATTGCCGAAGAATCCAGAGCGGAGCTGGAAAAATCCGGTCGATTTTCCAAGCCGATTGCCACTGAAATTGTCCCATTGACAAAATTCTTTCCGGCTGAGGAATATCACCAGGACTATTACAGCAAGAATCCCCTTCGTTATAAAATGTACCGCTACGGCTCTGGTCGCGATCAATTTTTAGAAAGCAAATGGGGCGATGAGCCCAAACCCGTAGCACAAACGATGAAATCGGGCGATAATTCAAAATATTCAAAGCCAGATGATGCGGTGCTCAAACAGCAGTTAACGCCCATGCAATACAAAGTAACCCAGCAAGACGGCACCGAGCCGCCCTTTAACAACGAGTTTAATGACAATAAAAAAGAGGGTATCTATGTGGATGTTGTTTCCGGTGAGCCGCTGTTTGCTTCGACGGACAAGTTTGATTCCGGTACCGGCTGGCCCAGTTTTACGCAACCGCTGGTACCGGATAATATCGTCGAACACCAGGATCGCAAGTTCTTTATAGTGCGAACCGAAGTGCGCAGCAAGCATGGGGATTCGCATCTGGGTCACGTGTTTCCGGATGGCCCGGCGCCTACCGGTTTGCGCTACTGTATCAATTCGGCCGCTCTGAAATTTATTCCCAGAGAAGATCTTCAAAAAGAAGGCTATGGCGAATATATTAAATTGTTTGAATCAAAATCTGCTCAAACCGCGAATTAATCGACAGCAAATTTAAAAAGGGAATCCGGTATGCCGGGTTCCCTTTTTCGATCAAAAACGAAAGTCGCCTCGTTTGGTTCAGGTCTGACGCCCGCCGTCTTTAAATACTTCGTCCAGTTCCACCTGAAAGCCGTTGACCATAGCATTGGTCTGGTTGGCCATACCCACCACCGCCATCAACTCGGCCAGCATCTCGTCCGTCATGCCTTTTTTGCGGGCAGCCGCGGTATGGCTGTTAATACAATAGGCGCAGCCATTGGTGATACTGACCGCCACATAAAGCATCTCTTTAACCAGTGGATCGAGTGCGCCGGCCGCTGTCACTGCTTTGACCCCTTCCCAGGTGCGTCGCAAAAGCGCCGGCTGCACCGCCAGGGCCTTCCAGAAATTGTTGACCCAGTCAATCTGGCGCGTGGCCATGATATCATCATAAACTGCGCGCACCTCGGGGACAGCCTCCTCGTATTCGATCAGTTTTACGGTTGACATGTTCCAATTCCTTTCTTTTAAAAATTATCTAAAACAACACAAGAAGGGTTCTTTTGTATCTAATCTAAGCGGATTGAGCCCGTTAGCCCATTGCCCGTTAGACCGTAATATTAGAAAATGACTGTTTTTTCGGGCTAAACCGGTTCAACGGGCACAACCGGAAAACCGGTTAATTAACCAGATCGCGAATACGCTGAATCAGTCGCTTGATGTCATCAAGGCTGGTGTCGGGGTGGTTAAACACCAAACGCAGATATCTGCGGCCGCCAAATTCGGTGGTCGATAGATAAAAATCACCCTGGGCGATTAATTTACCTCTGACCTCCATCTGGAGCGCATCACTGCCATCAATTCGAAAACAGAGGATGTTGCTTTGCGGTGCGACAGCGCAGCTAAACTCCGGTTGGGCTTCAATGTAGTCATAAGCCTGCCGGGCCCGTTCATATTGATCGTCCACATGTTTTGCCAGGCCCTGCTCGCCCAGCGCTGATAGAACGAAAAACCATTTTAAACCCAGACCCGCCTTGGTGCATTCAACCGTACGGTGAATGAAATCAAAGCCGGGCTGATCTTTGTCATGAAAAATATAGCTGGCCTCTTGCTGGAAGGCCCGATCGATGGTCCGATGGTCTTTGACCAGAACGGCCGTACACAAAGACGGTGTTCGCAATAGTTTATGGGCATCCCAGATCAGTGAATCCGCCAGTTCGACACCATCGAGTCGTTCTTTATGCTGATCTGAGAGCAGCGCACTGGCGCCGTGGGCGCCGTCAATGTGAAACCACACCTGCTGCGCATTGCAAAATTCACCCATCTTGCGAATGGGATCATAGAGCCCGGCCGCAGTACTGCATCCGTTGGCAACGACTGCCATAACGGTCTTGCCTTCAGCCTTTAGGCGCGCATACGTATCGGGCAATTTTTCGGGAACCACCACCCCGCAATCATTCACCGCCATGGAGCGAACGGCAGTGCGGCCCAGGCCCATGATACCGGCTGCCCGGGCAATTGAGTAGTGGCTTTCAGCGGGTGTCAGAATTACCAGATCACCGGGGCTGCCTTCCTGCCAGGCATCCGGCGCCACCTGGCCGCGCGCGGCCAGCAAGGCGGTCAGGTTGGCCAGCGACCCGCCGTGGGTTAAGACCCCACCACCGAAAATCTGATCTGTATGACTGGCTCCTTTAAGCGGCTGTGGCTGCCAGCCCACTTTCGCCAGCAACCAGTTGATAAGCGTCCATTCGATACTGGCAGCTCCCGGACCCATTTCATAAATGGCCATGGGGTTATTGGTAAAGCCGTCGATCAGCGATGCCAAGGCGCCGGCATAATGCGATGTGCCCACCTGGTGGGCCAGATAGGCCGGGTGCAGCAGACGGGTGGTGGATTCCAGATATTTACCCAAAAATTGCGCCAGGCGCTCGCCGCTTAGACGACCTTCATTAATGTGTGTGTCTAAGTCCAGATCCGACGCCAATGTTTCCAGTGGGGCCTGATGAATGACCGGTTTTTGTCGGCTGATGGACTCCTGGTAATACTTTTCCAGTGCGGTGATAACGATTTCAGCATCCGATAAAAATGACATTTAGAAAGTTTCTCCTCCCGAATTAATGACGATGACGATGAACAAAACC
>JAHEIW010000182.1:0-2771 GCA_024639185.1 Deltaproteobacteria bacterium
GGACAGATAAAGGAGACACCCATCTCAAGAAAATTTTTTCATCTTGATTTAAGTCAATGTCATCGACACCTTAATTCACTATTGTTAACGAAAACCGGCCATCCGATAATCCATCGACCCAAGGCCGCAAAGCAAGCAGCCAGAGGAAAAATACCATGAAATGCCCTGGACAGGATACCATGTACTGGAAACCGGGCGCTATTTTTGAAGCCAAGTGCCCGAAATGCAGCTCGACGGTTGAATTTTTCAAAGACGACACCACCCGCAAATGCGATAAATGCGGCCATCGTTTCGTTAATCCGGAAATGGATTTTGGCTGTGCGGCCTACTGTCAATATGCCGAGCAATGTATTGGTGATTTGCCGCCTGAACTCATCGCTCAAAAAGAAGACCTGCTTAAAGATCGCGTGGCTGTTGAAATGAAGCGTTACTTTAAAAGCGATTTTAAACGGATTGCGCATGCCGGTCGGGTGGCCCGTTACGCCGAGCGGATCGGTAAAAAGGAAAAAGGAAGCTTGGCCGTCATATTGCCGGCAGCCTATTTACATGACATCGGCATTCATGAAGCCGAACGAAAACATGGCAGCACAGCCGCTGAGTTTCAGGAAGCAGAGGGACCGCCCGTTGCCAGATCCATATTGGAAAAGCTGGGCGCCAGAGAAGAATTGATCGAAGAAGTTTGTGATATTGTTGCGCACCATCATCACCCGCGCGCCGATGACAATCTGAATTTTAAAGTGGTTTATGATGCAGACCTGTTGGAAAATCTGGCGGAAAAGCAAAAAAAGGCGCCCCGTTCCAAAGAAGAAATGGAGGCCCTTATCGAGCGCTCATTTCGAACCGATGCCGGGCGCGAAGCGGCCAAAGAGATGCTGCTGGACGGATAAAGGCAGTAGTGCTTTGACCGCGTACCGTCGAACTGTCGCAATGACTTAAGCAACACCAAATATTATCACCAAAATTAAGAGGAGCCACACATGAAAACCGTACGTAAAATTATCGAAATTGATGATGAACTCTGTGACGGATGCGGCAACTGCGTCCCATCCTGCGCCGAGGGCGCACTGCAAATCATAGACGGCAAGGCCCGCGTTATTGCCGATATGTATTGTGACGGCCTGGGAGCCTGTCTGGGCGAGTGCCCTTTAGGCGCCCTCAAAATTATTGAGCGCCAAGCCGATGAATTCGATGAAGAAGCCGTTGAAGAGCTGCTGGCCAAAAAAGAACAGGAAGCGCCCGCTGAGCAGGCGCCGGCTTTTTCAGGTGGATGTCCGTCCGCCAGGCTGCAATCATTCGGGACACCCGAGCCGGCGGTTGCCGCCCCACCCCGGGCGGATTTATCCGCCACGGATGCAGCCGATTTAGAACAATCGGCCCTTTCTCATTGGCCGGTTCAGATCATGCTGGTCCCTCCGACAGCGCCCTTTTTAAAAGGTGCCGAGTTGCTGGTTCTGGCAGATTGCGTTCCGGTAGCATTTCCAACGGTGCATCGTGATTTCATTAAAGGCAAAGCCGTGCTGATGGGTTGCCCCAAGCTGGATAATGCCGAATTTTATATCGAAAAATTTGCCCAGATTTGCAAGGAATCCGGTGTCAAAAACATCACCACCGTCATCATGGAAGTGCCATGCTGCGGCGGTCTTCCCATGATCGTCAAAAAAGGGATGGAAATGTCCGGTGTGAATATCCCCATGGAACAGGTGGTCATCAGCACCCGCGGTCAGATCCTGGACCGCAGACAGGTCGTCGCAGCCTGATGTGATCCTGATCGAAAGGCTCGTTACGTTCAAGGCGACCTTTCATCCTTTTCTTATAAACCGCCCGCCGTCGTCTGCAAAAATGCGGCGGGCGGTCCTTTAATCCGCAATCCAAAATCTAAAATCCGCAATCGTCCTACCTGTCTTGTGAGACATTTGTGTTTCACTATTTATCCTGAGACTGTATTGCAATGTTTTTTTTATTATGATATCCAGACATTATCTTTGCAAGGCACTGATATCCCGCTAAATCACGATTGATGCATGTATCGCAATGATGTCAGATACCTGAGCGCTTAACCGGCCATAGACCATCGTCAATTTTGACTTAGCCTCCGATATTCAGGCATTTAGCCCGCATAGCCCGGAAAGGGGATCCGGGTATTTCTCCTGGCACAGAATTTGTACCTTATACCAAGGCGGTTCGAAACGATTCTATATATTCCTTTCCAGGAAAAATAGTGCTGACTAATCCAGTCCAGGAGATCTATCAGTGAAACCCTGCAATATGCATATCGTAAGGACCTTGAGCCTCGTTGAGGAAATGATGGCCCTGGCTGATCAGGGTGATGCCGATCGCGAAGATAACGGTTGCGGCATCCTTTATGGGGTGTTAAGGGATTCGGCTTACAAATTAAAAAAATTGGCCGAAGAAGAAAAGCAGAATCATATTACCAAAGGCTGGTGGCAGGAACGCAGATAATCCTTCCAACCGCTGTGGTATCAATTCTAAAAAAATGACGGAGGGATATTTATGGGAAATCTAAAGGGGACCCAAACCGAAAAAAACATTCTGACCGCCTTTGGTGGCGAATCCCAGGCACGCAACCGCTATACCTACTTTGCCAGCCAGGCGAAAAAAGACGGCTATGTGCAAATTTCAGAAATTTTTAGCGAAACTGCCGACCAGGAAAAAGAACACGCCAAAAGATTGTTTAAACTTTTAGAAGGCGGTGAAGTCGAAGTGGCTGCGGCTTTTCCGGCCGGCGTCATCGGCACTACATTGGACAATTT
>JAHEIW010000182.1:2871-6140 GCA_024639185.1 Deltaproteobacteria bacterium
AAACACAAAAGGAGGACAAAATGGCAGAAAGACTGGAAGTTTATAAATGCGAGGCCTGTGGGAATATTGTTGAAGTACTGCACGGCGGCGGGGGTGAACTCGTGTGCTGTGGGCAACCCATGGAGCAATTGGTCGAAAATACGGTTGATGCCGCCAAGGAAAAGCACGTGCCGGTGATTGAAAAAATTGACGGCGGTGTTAAGGTAAAAGTCGGTGATGTCGCGCATCCGATGGAAGAAAAACACTATATCGAGTGGATTGAAATCATTGCAGACGGCAAATCCGATCGCCAGTTTCTCAACCCCGGAGATGCGCCCGAGGCCGAATTTAAGGTTGCATCTGAAAATGTGACCGCCCGGGAATATTGCAATCTTCACGGTCTATGGAAAGGATAGGAACGATGTTTACAGAAAAAATGCAAGCGGCACTCAACGGCCAGATGAATGCAGAGCTTTATTCTTCCTACCTGTATCTGTCCATGAATGCCTATTTTAAGTCCGTCAATCTTGATGGTTTTGCCAACTGGATGCACTACCAGGCCCAGGAAGAATTGGAACACGCCATGAAATTTTATGATTTTGTCTGCCAGCGGGGTGGCCGGGTTCAATTGGCGCAGATAGAAGCACCACCGTCCGAGTGGAATTCGCCATTGGCTGTCTTTGAGGATACGCTGGCGCATGAGCAGAAAGTGACAGGTTTGATTAATGATCTGGTTGAAATCGCCAATGAAGAGCGGGATCATGCCTCCCAGATATTTCTGCAATGGTTTGTATCCGAGCAGGTTGAAGAAGAAGATAGCGTTGGTGGCGTTTTAGAACAATTGAAACTGATGGGCGAAGCCAAAGGGGGTCTGTTTATGATGGACCGCGAAATGGCCAAACGCCGTCCATCTGGCAGTGCAGATGAATAAATAAGAAAAGATCAGGTCGCAATGGCGACCTGACACGTTCAAAGGAGAAACAAAAATGCCCAGCTGGAAATGCTCAAATTGTGGGTACACCATGGAAGCAGATGCCCACCCCGACCAGTGCCCGTCGTGCAAGGAAAAATGCGAGTTTCTGGACAATACCTGCTACACGCCGGATTGCACTGCCGAAGGCACCGATAATAGGATTGCCGACCCCAAAAAATAAAGTCACACTGGCTATAAAAGGCGGTGAATGTCGACTTTCTTGGCTGATGAACGTCATTGGGAGAATAACCATGGCCAAAGCCCTTATTGTATATGCTTCCCGAACGGGAGAAACCCAGCAAATAGCCGATCTGATTGCCGAGGGTATTCGATTCTCAGGCCATGAGGCCGAGGTGGTCGAATCCAAAGCCATTAAAAGTGAAGCCGACCTGGAAGGCTATGATGCCTATGCATTTGGATCTTCCACCTATCATGGCGAAATGCTGCAGGCCATGAAAACCTTTTTGTTTATCGCCGAAAAAGCAAACCTTGAAGGCAGGACCGGCGGTGCGTTCGGGTCTTTTGGCTGGAGCGGCGAAGCCAATGACCGCATTTTCGATACCATGAAGCACATCCTGAAAATGGATATGGTCGGTGATACCCTGCGCCTGAAATCAAGCTCCCTGGAAGGCGGTCTGCAAATGGCCCAGGATTACGGGCGTGAAATTGCAAAAAAACTTGGGTAGCAAAGTATTACGCATTTAACGGAGGTAATTATGGCTGATACAACATCCACACCGCAACATTGCCCTGGATACGCAAATTTTAAAACCCTTAAAAGCTTCACCTGTAAATGCCCCAAATGCGGTGAGAGCAAAGAAATATTTTCAGATGAATTTGACCGGCCGCACACCTGCAGCAGCTGCAACGAGCCCATTGATTTTGCTGAGTGCAAACTGGAAGGCGAAGGTAAAAGCATTTCTCCGCGCTGATAACCTTTAAGAAAAGACCCGTCATGAATTTTAAAGGGTCCGACCAGGGGGGGGAAACCTGCCCGTTCAACCAGCATATCGGATGGCGGTTTGCGCGGTAATTATGGTAGCCTATTTTCATTCATTGCTGTGAAAAACGCAAAGTTGAGTCGGAGAGCATTGATGATAGTTAGAATATGTCTGCTGCTGGTAGCTGCAACGCTGGTGTTTGCTGGAGTGTCTATCGCATTAGGCGGCGCCCCAGTTGAAAACAAGGGAGCCGCTGAAATCACACTTCCCGGGGGTACACGCGGACCCGTCCCGTTTCCCCATCATCAACACCAAAATAAGCTGGTGGATTGCCAGATTTGTCATTCCCTTTACCCGCAAAAAGCCGGTATTATCGAAGAGTTTAAAACAGCGGGCACCCTAAAAAAGAAGCAGGTGATGAACAAGCAATGCACCAAATGTCACAAGCAAAAGAAAAAAGATGGCTTAAAAGCAGGTCCCACGACATGCGCTAAATGCCATATCAAAGAAAAGAAATAGATTATGCTCATACTTGGCTTTCAGGGAAGTCCGCGCAGAAAAGGAAATACATCTTACCTGCTGTCCACCTTTATGCAAGCCGCTGAAAAACTGGGCGCCCAAACCCAGATCATTGAGGTCACTCGCAAAGATATCATCCCCTGCAAGGAGCTCGTGGTCTGTGAAAATAAAGGTTACTGCCCGATCGACGACGATGTCAAGACCGAGATTTATCCATTGATCCGGCAGGCAGAGGTCGTGGTGCTGGCCACACCCATTTTCTTTTTCAATATGACAGCCCAGCTTAAAGCAGTTGTAGATCGCTGCCAGTTGTTCTGGGCCCGAAAGTATCGATTCAAACTGGCCGATCCTGCCCATAAGACCAAGCGCGGCTTTTTACTGGCGGTGGGCGCCAGCAAAGGAAAAAGTCTATTTGATGGACTCAAACTGTCCGCCAAATATTTCTACGATGCCATCGATGCACACTTTGCCGGCAGTTTGACCTACCGCGAAATTGAAGGCCCCAAGGATATGTCCCGGCATGCGACGGTGGCCGCAGACGTTGAAAAAGCTGCTGCCGATCTGATCGGGCCTCTGATCGGCCGCAAAAAAATACTGTTTGCCTGCCGCGAAAATGCCTGTCGCAGCCAGATGGCCAGTGCCTTTGCCCAATCTCTGGCCGGGGATAAGATTGAAGTGCTCACCGGCGGCAGCCAGCCGGCTGAAAAAGTAAATCCCGATATGATCAAAGCCATGATGGAAAAAGGGCTTGATATGGCGTATCGCATACCGCAGAGCATTGAGTCTGCTATAGCTGAAAACCCCCCGGAAATTATCGTTACCATGGGGTGCGGCGAAGAATGCCCCTTTGTACCCGG
>JAHEIW010000183.1 GCA_024639185.1 Deltaproteobacteria bacterium
TCAAATCCCGTTTCGATCGTGTCCAGCAGTTCACTAACAAGAGGCGATGGGGGCATGCGACTGTTGTCCTGGATGCTTTGCCCCACATAGCTGATATAAAGCGTATTGCGAGCCGAGATGATGGATTCTAAAAATAGATACCTGTCGTCATTTCTACGGGAGCGGTCGCTGGGCCTCGGGTGCTGCGCGATTTTGTCGAACGAAAGCGGTTGCGCATCACGCGGGAACGCATCCGAATTCATGCCCATCAGACAGACGACCTTGAAGGGAATACTGCGCATCGGGAGCATGGCACAAAAAGTAACACCACCGCTCATAAAGCCAGAGGAAAATTGCAGCTTGTCCAACTGGCGTTCCAGATAAAACCGAATGGGCTCGAATTCGAGTTTTTCAATGAAGGCCGCATCCGCCTGGTGCTTACCTAGTTTATCCAGGATGGATCGTATACTTTTCAATTCGCGCTGGGTTTCTTCATCGGGCTGGAAAAAATCGTCGAGCAAGCGTTTAAAAAATATGCTCCAGGTACGCAAGTCTTTGGCTCCGGTCAGTCCCTGGGCATATAGAAATACAGCATCGCTAAAATCCAAAAATTTACCCAAACTATGAATATCGTTTCCCTCAACGGCATCGTAGGGCAAAATACCATCGAACATTTGCTGGTGATTTCCCGGCATGGCATATCCCAAAAGCAGCTGGCGAATACCCGCATTCCAGGTGTTATCGGAAACCGCTGGAAGATCGAGCTTGCGACGATGGTTCGCATCGATTCCCCAGCGAATTCGTGTATCGCGAATCCAGCGTGCAACAATTTCGATATCCCGTCGGTTGAGCCCAAATTTTTCGCGAACACCCGGTGCTTCAAGTAATCGCAGAACACGAGATACGCTGAACCGCGATCCTTTGAGCTGCAGAAATGCCGCAAAGCCGTCGATCAGGCGACCCTGCTCCCGGGCCCCACGGTCTGCTATGTTAAACGGAATATTCAGGCGCTCATCGATGACGGTATCAAAAACAGCCTGAATGTAAGGGGCGTAGATGTCAATGTCCGGTGTCATGACCACAATGTCTTTTGGTCGCAGTTGAGGGTCGGCTTCAAACATGGCCAACAGGTTATCGTGTAATACTTCTGTTTCTCGCATCGGGCTGTGGCAGCAGTGGATCTGTATAGACGTATCCGAGGAATCGATCTCCCGTATGGGTGCCAAGGTCGTTGCTGCTGTCATGGAATCGTTTTGAATGTTCGAGCCGTATGGCACCGGTCGGCGATCTCTTAAATTTAGAATATCTGACTGAATACAGCTCAGGAGCGTAGCGCATCCCGGGTCCTGATAATTTTCGCTCAACTGAAAATCAAAACTGCTGATCACGGTATGAAAATCCTTACCGTGCGTCCCCATGGATGCCAGCAAGCGGTTGCCCTCTTCCAGGTGCAGATCCGCTGTGACTTCAGCCGCCTGTGAATACGTGCGCTGGATGCGCTGCATTTGTTTCTGAGAAACAATGTCGCCCCAGTACTCTTGACAGGGATTCAGCAAATAGACATTGGTTTCAACAACCTCCGACAGAGCGGCAAATGTCTGCAGATGAAAAAGCGGCAGGTAGGAAATGCCAAACATAAAAAAGCGTGGCGGTAGATCCGGGAAATGCTCCGGACAGGTTTGAAGGCGTTCTATCACATTTCGCTGCTGGCCGGCCCGGTGTTGATTTTGCTCGCCAATTTGCACCTGCCGCCAGAGCTCAGCCTGCCAATGGTCTTCGTCGTGTTCGGGATTTTCGCCCTGCTCCCAGCGAATGATCATTTCAGGTCGAAACACCTGGTACTGGTCGTAAAGATCAGCCAGTTTGCTTGCAATTTGCAGTTCTTTGAGCCGGGTGACATCTTCAATCAGGTAGGATCTCAGACCCTCGAAACCGGGCCTGATCTTACATTCCGGCAGTGCTTTCATGATTTTAAGCATCAAAACTTCAGGTTCCAATGTCGCAGGCACTGCATCGTCCGGCAAGACCTGCTGTGCGATATGATCCAAAAAGACGTTGGGGAACGGAAAATGAATGTTGGCACAGATGCCGTTGTGGCGTGCGATTTCCTGGTATATCCAGCGTTCCATGCCGGCACTCTGGATGACGATAATTTCGGGGTTCAGCGTTTCCGACGCAGGTGTTCTCAGCTGTTGCGCCAGTTGCACTGCCAGAATTTCAAGTTGGTTGCTGGTAAAGATGTTCAGACCGGGCATACGATCGTGTTTTTCCTTTTGGCTGCGGTGACCGCAAATAAGAGCTTAAGGCATGAAACGATTTAGAAACCGGAAGAAACGCATTTGCCCGTAAGCCAGGATAACCGGGAATAGCAGGCGACGATCAAAAATTGGATTCTTGATGTTTGCCACCGCCGCGATATAATTGACGTGCTGGGCAACCGATACCGGACAACCCCTGGCATGCAGGTATCGCGACGATTTTTTTTTCAGCGCATGCACCAGGGCTGAAACCGTTTTTAGCAGCATGTCGTTTGAAGCGGTTTTTTTGATATTGACCTCGCTGACGGTTTTATACCCTCCTTTGATATGAACCGTTTTTTCGTCAATTTTGCCTTGCCAGCGGGTGCAATCCCCGGCAAAGATGACGCGCTCATTTTCATCCAGGTCAAGCGGTTGGTCAACCTGACCGACAACATAGCGCAATTTTCGCATCTGTTGGTCGACATCCGGATTAAAGCCGCGAAATATGTGCATGGCTTCTTGCAGGGCGCCGGGACATCCGCCCTGGCAATATTCAGTTGCATGCGCTTCAGGGAATTTTCCCACCGTGCAGTTGAGTCTGCGGCTGCTGCTGAAATAGTCATCAATGCGTTCGACACAGAATTTAAAATTGCAGGTGTGTTCCTGCACCGCCTCCAGCGGATAATCTCCACTAACATCAATCTGTTCCATCGTCAGCGGGCCATAGCCGCGTTGGGATGCGTACCGTAGATGCGTCAAATCATGCGGGTTTAAATTGACCATATGGCATCCGACAGTGTCAACAGCGCATGAATTGGTCCCCATTACAATGGCGCCCAGTGAAAATGGTGTTGGTGTGAGCATCATTTTCTGGCCGGCAATAATTCCATCGATGGCAATAAATTTTGAGGGTACCACTTCCTGCAAGTCGGCAATTTTATGTTCCAGAAATTGATTGTGATCCACCAGTCGATGGCGGTCATCCTGCAGGCCAATGAAATTTTTGAGACTCAGCGTTAAGCGGCACCAGGGATGGGCCTTAAATTTAGGCAGATTGATAAGGAAATCACTGCGGGCAACGGGTCTGGGGATGTAAACGCTATCCCGCAGCGCATGCGGGTTTTTCAGCTTTACGGCCACCTGTCTGGACTCGTCAAAATAATAGGCTTTGACCCTATGTCGAGCAATGATTTCGGGGTAGCCGGCATTTTTAAAATTAAAACGTGTTGGCACCGTGATGCCTGAGCGTTCACCCACCGCAATTTCCTCAGGGGCTTCTGCCCGCGACTTTATGGCTGCGAGGACGCCATCTAAAAATTCTGCCCGTGTAAAGGCATGCGGAAAAAACTGCGGATGGGCCAGCACGACGTTGGGTTTTAGCAAAATTCGACCGCTGGGAACAACACCCAATTCAGCCATGCCGTCTTTTACGATTCCGGCAATCCGATCCGAGTCATACCCATCACAGCGCATGATCAGAACTTTGTGTTTTTGAGCCAAGGTGCAATCCCTCAATTACCCTGCAGATGTTGAATGAAAAACGGAAAGCGCATCAAAGGGGCCAGACCTTATTTACCCGCATCATAAGCGCGGATGGTTTTATTTGTCAAACCGGCCCCCATATTATTGTAAATATATGAATTTCTCTCTTGATTTTAACACTGCAGTGTCATATTTATTTTTTGATTTGTGACTGCTAACCCCGAATGCAGGAGGTGCCATGGCAAAGGCGGGAAGTTCTGAAATAAAGCAACCTTTCTGGAAAAAAGCCATCAAACCCGCCATTTTCATAGCCCTCGGCATCCTTATCGCCTTTCCCTTATTCAGCATGTCCTATTTTACCATGGTGCGCACCTCCACGCCTGATTTTTGCGCCTCATGCCACGAAATTAAGCCTGCGGTGGTGGCCTGGCGTTCATCCACGCATGCCAATAATGCTTCCGGTGTTGTTGTCGATTGTATGGACTGCCATCTGCCCGCGCCTCAGGACACCTTCGACTTTTTCTTTGCCAAGTCCTACCATGGTATCAAGGACGTGGTGATTCATTTTCTGAGTGGTGAATATGACAAGGAAAAAGCACGCAATAATGCCTACGCTGCTTTTGACAACAGAGAGTGCCAAAAATGCCATCGCAATTTGCTGAACATGCCCTATCAACGTGGTGCCATGCTGGCCCACCGCTCGGTTTTGTATGCCAGACCGGGATATGAAAAAAAATGTGTCGATTGTCACTATGACCTGGTGCATTCTGAAAGAGGCCTGGTGATGTTTCGCCAGACCCGCAAGGTGCCTTATCAGGCCAAAGGGCTCAGACAGCTTTAAATCTGTTTTCAAAGAATTTTCCT
The DNA here is from genome assembly GCA_024639185.1 of Deltaproteobacteria bacterium. Taxonomy (GTDB): domain Bacteria; phylum Desulfobacterota; class Desulfobacteria; order Desulfobacterales; family JAHEIW01; genus JAHEIW01. Next base: position 4,566 of record JAHEIW010000183.1, read on the forward strand.
CTACTTAGAACATCAAATGAATAGAAAGGAGCAGGACCATGAGGCGAACTTTGCTGCTTTTCACCATTGGGTTGCTGGGCGTCGGTTTGATTGTTATCGCTGCTATGGCGCAGCAGCCCAATTTTGCCAAGGTTAAGGAATACCGCATCGAGCGCAGTGTCCCGCCGGAAGCACAGGCATGTATTGAATGCCACCGCGTCACAACGCCTGGTACTTTTGCAGACTGGGCCAAGAGCCGGCATGCCAATGCCAATATCACCTGCCTGGACTGCCACCTGGTCCAGCCTGGTGACCAAGACATCGCCCAGGACCATGAAAAATACTATAGTCGATCGGATATGCCCTGGGGCGAAGGCAAATACAAGATGCCGATTGCTTCGATTGTCACCCCCAAGGACTGCTCGCGCTGCCACCCGGATGAAGCCACCCAGTACAGCAAGAGCAAACATGCCAACACCATTGAGATCATCTGGAAACTGGATCCCTGGTTGAACAAAGGGATGAATTCGGACAATGAGCGCAAGACCGGCTGCCTCAACTGTCACGGCACGGTGATCAAGATCGATGAAAAGGGCAAAATCGATCCCAACACCTGGCCCAACGCCGGTGTCGGGCGCCTCAATTTAGACGGCAGCTTGGGCGCCTGCACGTCGTGCCACACGCGCCATCGGTTTTCAGTGGCTGAAGCCCGTATGCCGGAAGCCTGCGACCAGTGCCACCTGGGCCCGGATCATCCTCAGATCGAAATCTATGAGGAGTCCAAACACGGTACCATTTACCATGCCTACAAGTCTGAGTACAATTTCAATGCGGCTGGTGGTACCTGGACACCGGGCGTGGATTACCGCGCTCCCACCTGTGCGGCCTGTCACATGTCAGGCTCCGGAAAAGAACCCACCAGTCATGATGTAACCTCACGACTTTCGTGGGAGACCCAGGCGCCGCTGACGGTTCGTCCCCAGGATTTTAAGCCGTTTCCATCCGGAACCAACTGGCAGGATGAACGCCAGAAAATGAAAAATATCTGCAGCGCCTGCCATGGCAATTCCTGGATCAATGATTTTTATGATGGTTTCGACAAGGCGGTGGAAGAGTATAACGAGGTCTACTTCAAACCGGCCAAAGCCAAACTTGATGAGCTTTATGAAAAGGGTTTGCTGGATAAAACCAAGTTTTTCGATGAACGCTTAGAGGTGGATTACTATGAACTGTGGCACCATGAAGGCCGGCGGGCCCGCATGGGCGCAATGATGATGGCGCCTGACTATGCCTGGTGGCACGGTTTCTATGAGTGCAAGCTGCGTTTTGCCAACTATATGGAAGAGGCCAACCATCTGATTGAAACCGGCAAAAAAGCTTACGTCGCCAAGGATTTCCCCAATGCCACCGGAGATACCCAGCGACCCGAAGCCATATTCAAAGAATAACGTCACTGTCCTTTAATCAAAAAACCCTGTAGCCCGAAGCGGCTGCAGGGTTTT